>JBGPNE010000300.1:0-4641 GCA_041487335.1 Pyrinomonadaceae bacterium | reverse complement strand
GCAAACTGAGGCTGATGCGCCTGGTAAGAAAACCGAACTTAAAAAGATGGTCGTGGGCACTCAGGAGGAGGCGGCCGGCGAATCTTCTCGTCAGCTTCAGTCCGAGCCCGCCGCCACAATAGAGTCCTTGGAAGGTGGGCAGGGAAAAGAATTATTCCCGATAGTCGGCATCGGCGCCTCGGCAGGCGGGCTTGAGGCATTCACTCGTTTCCTTCAGAGCCTGCCCGTTCACACAGGAATGGGCTTCATCCTGGTCCAGCATCTAGACCCTGCTCATGAAAGCCTCCTCACCAAACTCCTCTCGAAAGCGACGTCAATGCCGGTGCTCGAAGTCACAAACAACATGCGCGTAGAACCGAATCGGGTCTATGTCATTCCGCCAAACACGAGCCTGGTGATTGTCGAAGGCATCTTGCAGCTCATTCCCCGGAAGGTCGGCGAACAGCATCGTCCCATAGATTCTTTTTTCCAATCGTTGGCGAAAGACCAGCGCGGACGCGCAATCTGCGTAATTCTGTCGGGCACGGCCTCAGACGGCACCTTGGGATGCGAGGCGATTAAAGCCGAGGGCGGGATCACCTTTGCTCAGGACGAATCAGCCACATACGACAGCATGCCGCGCAGCGCAATCGACGGGGGCTGCGTTGATTTTGTTCTCTCTCCGGAAAACATCGCCAAAGAACTCGCGCAAATTGCGCGGCATCCTTATGTCGTGTCAGACCCGGCTGATGAGCCAATCGGTTCTTTAGACCTTGGAAAAGATATCCGTGAACGCAGCGGTCTCGCTGGCAAGGCCAGGAAGGAAGATCCTTTTAAAAAGATCCTGGTGCTGCTTAAAAACAGCAGGGGCGTTGATTTCTCATTGTACAAACCAAACACGATCAAGCGACGCATTAGCCGCCGCATGGTGCTGGGCAAAATAGAAGCCCTGGACTCCTACCTCCATCATTTAAGTAGTGACGAGAGGGAGCTTAACGCCTTGTATCAGGACATGCTGATTAGCGTGACCGGCTTCTTCCGCAATCCGGAAGCCTTTGAAATCGTGAAGCGAAAGGTCTTTCCCAAGGTTCTGAAGAACAAGTCGCCCAACGATTCAAGCCGTGTCTGGGTATTGGGCTGCGCGACTGGACAGGAGGCTTACTCGCTTGCTATGTCCTACCTGGAGGTTGCCGGCAAGGCAAACAGCAATATCCCGTTGCAGGTTTTTGCTACAGATATCAACGAGCCACTGCTGGAAAAAGCTCGCGCCGGGTTCTACACCAAAAACCTCGTGAATGATCTCTCGCCTGAACGGCTGCGGCGCTTCTTTGTTCAAGAAGATGGCGGGTACCGCATCAGCAAGGCAATCCGCGAAATCTGCATCTTTGCTCGGCAAAACATCATCAATGATTCGCCGTTCTCACGAATGGACCTGATCAGTTGCCGTAACCTTCTCATCTATCTCGATCCGGAATTGCATAAGAAGATTATCCCGACATTTCACTATGCCCTTAGGGCGAACGGCTTTCTTTTCCTCGGTGTTTCGGAAACAGTTGGGGCAAGCACAGATCTCTTTGCCACAGTGGATAAGAAGTATCGGATCTATTCCAAGAAACCCGTCGCCACTCGTCACCTCAATCTGCAATTGCCCTCCGCCTACTCCTTGCAAGAAAAGGCTGGCCCTCCCGGACAGCCGTTGTCACCTGGCGAGGGTTCCGAGCTGGACGCCCAGAAAGAGGCCGACCGCATTACGCTCAGCAAGTATGCTCCTGCCGGCGTCCTGGTAAACGCGAACCTGGAGATTCTGCAATTCCGAGGCGCGACTAGTTCCTATCTGGAGCCAGCGCCCGGCAGGGCCAGCTTCAACCTTTTGAAGATGACGCGCGAAGGTTTGCTGCTGCCTCTGCGCGCAGCCATCAACAAGGCCAGGAAAGAGAACCAGCGAAGCCGAAAAGAGAACGTGCAGGTCAATCAGAACGGTGATACAAGGATCGTGAACATTGAGGTCATCCCGCTGAAGAACCTCAAGGAGCGCTGCTTCTTGATTCTGTTCGAAGCTGCTGAGCGGCCTCTGTCGTCACCTATAGACAAGGTTGAGGCCCTCGAACATGAGGCAAGCGCCGTCTCTAAACCCTCTCGTCGAAGCGCGGGCAAGGTGTCTGCGCGCGCTGCAAACGATCAGGCCCGCGAGATCGCTGAATTGAAGCGCGAGCTGGCCGAGACGCGCGAGTACCTGCAATCAACACTAGAGGAATTCGAAGCCGGCAACGAGGAACTCCAGGCTTCCAACGAGGAGGTGCAGTCGGCCAACGAAGAGCTGCAGAGCATCAACGAAGAGCTGGAGACGTCGAAGGAAGAGCTGGAATCCACTAACGAAGAGCTGATCACCGTCAACGAGGAGATGCAAAACCGCAACCAGGAATTGAACCGTGTGAACAGCGACCTGAATAACCTGCACAGTAGCATCAAAATGTCTATCGTCGTGCTCGCGCGCGATCTCACCATTCGGCGATTCACTCCTTTAGCGGAAAAGGAGCTCAATCTCCTGGCCACCGACATCGGACAACCCATCAGCCGCATCAACACAAATCTTCATTTTCCCGGCCTGGAAGCACTGATTGCCGAAGTGATCGAAACGGTAAGCGTTCGCCAAACGGAACTGCAAGACAAAACAGGCCGCTGGTATTCGTTGCGTGTGCGCCCATACCTCACGCTCGACAATAAGATTGACGGCGCTGTGCTCGTGCTGGTGGACATTGACGCGCTCAAACGCAGCGAGGCGCAGATTAAAGAAGCACGCGACTACGCGGCGAGCATCGTCGAGACGGTGCGCGAGCCGCTCATGATCCTTGACGAAGATTTGCGCGTACAGACGGCGAGCCGCCGTTTTTATCAAACCTTCAAGGTCACGCCCGAAGAGACGGAGAACCAATTCATTTACGATCTGGGAAATGGCCAGTGGAGCATCCCCGAACTGCGCACGCTGCTCGAAGATATTGTGCCCGCGGGAAACGAATTCCTGGACTTCGAGGTTGAACACGAGTTCGACCGCATCGGGCGCAAGACAATGCTGCTCAGCGCCAGCGAAATGCATCAGGATGCCAACCAGAGACGTTTGATCCTCCTCGCCATCGAGGACATCAGCGAGCGCAAGCGGGCGCAAGAGGAGCTGCGGATCTCCGAAATTCGGTACCGGCGACTCTTTGAAACCGCACGAGATGGGATACTTATCCTTGATGACGTAGCTCGAAAAATCACGGATGTGAATCCATTCATGATTCAGTTGTTGGGCTACTCGCGCGACGAATTCCTGGGGAAGGAACTCTGGGAAATCGGTTTGATGAAGGATGCGGCAGCAAGCCACGAGGCTTTTCAAAAATTGCAGGAGCAAGGCTATATCCGCTACGAAGACTTACCGCTCCAAACCAAACAGGGAAAGCTGCGGGAAGTGGAGTTCGTCAGTAGCGCCTATACAGAAAATAACCAACAAGTCATTCAATGCCACGTTCGCGACATCACCGAGCGCAAGCGGGCGGAGAAAGCGTTGTGGAAAGCCGAAGAGCGGCTCCGGCTGTTGGTCGAGGGCGTGCGTGACCATGCGATTTTTATGCTCGATCCACAGGGCCGCATCGTAGGTTGGAATCCAGGTGTCAAGCGCATCCTTGGCTACGAGGAAGCGGAGTTTACCGGACAACCTCTCTCCATCATCTACACGCCTGATGACATCGAGAGGAGTGCCCCGGAGCAAGACCTAAAGACTGCGAAGGCGGCAGGCCGGGCTGAGACCGAGGGCTGGCGCGTTCGTCGAGACGGGACACGGTTCTGGGCCAGTGGAGTGGTTGAGCCATTACTCGATCAAAAGGGGCGCTTACGTGGCTTCTCGAAGGTAATGCGCGACATTACCGAGCGCAAGGAAGCTGAGGAGCGCATCTCCCATGAAGCGCTTCATGACGCGCTTACAGGTCTGCCGAACCGGGCCTTGTTCACCGAGCACTTGAAGCAAGCTATAGCGCATGCCGAGCGGCACGAGGATTATCTGTATGCGGTGCTATTTCTCGATCTTGATCGCTTCAAGAACGTCAACGACAGCCTCGGCCATGTGGCCGGCGATCAGATGCTGGTGGCCACCGCGCGCAAGCTGCAAACCACCTTGCGTCCTGAAGATGTGCTCGCGAGGCTGGGTGGCGACGAGTTCACAATCCTCTTGAGTGATATTCATAGCGTTAGGGATGCGACACGGGTTGCAAGTCGCATTCAAAATGAGCTGCAGCGGCCTTGCTCCGTCAATGGGAGGGATGTCTCCACCACCGCCAGTATCGGCATTGCCCTTTCGACACAGGGTTATAGCGAGACGGAAGCAGTCTTGCGCGATGCCGATATGGCGATGTACCGCGCTAAGGCTTTAGGACGAGGAAGGCATGAGATCTTTGACGCGAGCATGCAGGAACACGTGATGGGTGTGTTGAAGTTTGAGTCGGACCTCAGGCGGGCCATCGAACGCGAAGAGTTTTGCCTCCACTATCAACCGATCATGTCACTGAAGACCAATCAGATTACCGGTTTCGAAGCTCTTGTGCGCTGGCAGCACCCGGAGCACGGACTGGTGCTGCCGTCTGAATTCATCTCCATAGCCGAAGAAACCGGATTGATCGCACCGCTGGG
>JBGPNE010000299.1:0-4645 GCA_041487335.1 Pyrinomonadaceae bacterium | reverse complement strand
CATTCGGCTCACGCGCCAAAGTGTAGACGTCAACACCGAGTCCACCGTCACCCTGTCTGTAGGTTTCGGCGAGTTGGCGCACGATGGTTTGCAAATTGGCGCGTGCTTGTTCGCGTGTTACGCCGGGCTTGAGTCGCCCCATCACGTCGAGCCATTGATTGTTGCGTCCAGTCAACGAATTCTCGCCGGGCGTCATCTGCGGCTGCATCATCAAAGGCACATACACATCCGTCGCCAGACCAACATAAGTGCCGTTGAAATCTTTCGGCGCGATGCCGATGATGGTGAAGCTGCGATCATTCAACTGCAAGGTTCTGCCGACGAGATTCGGGTCGGCGCCGTAACGACGTTGCCACAGGCCGTAACTAATCACCGCCACCGGATGCGTTCCCGGTGTGCGATCCTCTTCGGACAGAAAGCCGCGTCCGGAGGCGGGACGGACACCAAGCACAGCGAAATAATTTCCCGACACGAGTAAGCCCCAGACGCGCTCCGGTCTGGCGTCGCCGCTCAAGTTAAACGGATTCAAGTTAAATGCAATCAATCCGTCGAAAACTTTGTTGCTGTCGCGGAAGTCTTGATAGTCGGGATAAGACACAGAAATCGGACGATTGCCCGCGTGCTTTAACACACCGTGAACCGTCACCAATTGATCTGATGCGACGACTCCCGGCAACGGTCTGAGCAGAACGGATTTGACCCATGTAAAGATCGTCGTGTTCGCTCCAATGCCGAGCGCAAGCGAGATGACCGCCGCCAACGTCAAGCCGCGATTCTTCCACAACATGCGAACACCGAAACTCAAGTCTTTGAAGAGTGTTTCCATAACAGTATTTTCGATTGCCGATTGCCAATTGCCGATTGCCAATTGCCAAATTTCCGACCACAACCCGGCCATTGCTTTCCAATTGGCAATGGGAAATCGGCAATTGCAAATCTTTTCACTCGTACCGCAGCGACACTACCGGATCGACCTTCGTTGCGCGCCTGCCTGGTATGTAACAAGCCACGAGGGCCACACCGGTTAGTAATGCGGCAATAACTACAAACGTTGCCGGATCGGTTGGTTCTACTCCGAAAAGCATCGTCGTCATCAGACGAGTCAAACCAAACGCCCCAATGAGACCAAAAGCGACCCCGATCAAAGCCAAAGTCATTCCCTGGCCAATCACCATCTTGAAAACGTCACGCGGTTGCGCGCCGATGGCCATGCGGATACCGATCTCGTGTGTACGCTGCGTCACCGAATAAGACATCACGCCGTAGATGCCGACGATGGCCAGCACTAAAGCGATGCCGGCGAAGAGACTAAGTAATGTGAGATTCAAGCGCTCCGGCGCGACAGACTCCGCGCGGATATCGTTCATCGTACGAATGCTGTAGATCGGTTGGTCGGCGTCAACGGTCTTCAGCTGCTCGCGCACTGAAGCGATCAACTGGTTTGGATCAGCAGAAGCTTTGACGATGACAGTCATACCGCCAAAAGGCAACTGCGCAAACGGAAAGTAACCCTGGACTCGATTTGAATCCTGACTGAGGCCTTCCATCTTCACCCGTCCCACCACGCCGAGCACCGTAAGTACGGACGCCTTGTCGTCCGTTCCCAGTTTGATCCGCTTGCCGACAGCGTCTTCGTTGGGCCAGTATCGGCGCGCAAACTCTTCGTCAATGATGACGGAGTTCACGCCAGCCATCGTTCTTTCGTCTTCGGTAAGTTTGCTGAGGTCGCGTCCGGCCAGAAATGATCGATCGTCGTGGTCATTGAAATAACGGCCGCGTTTTAGCGGGATATTCATCGCGCGAAAATAATCAGGCGTCACCACACAGGCTTCCATCAGCGGTGTCTGATTACGCGGCGGGATCGGTTGGCCCTGTACCAGGAACGACGTTTGCCAGCCGTTGTTGCCCAGGGGCAACCCTGAAGCGGCGGCAGTCGCTTCGACGCCCGGCAAGCCGCGCATGTTTTCCAGCAGCCGCTTGAAGAATGCATCGCGCTGCTCGTCTTTCGGATATTTCTTTTCCGGCAGCGAGACGCTGAAGCTCGTCAGGTGTTCGTAAGAAAAACCTGGGTTGACCTTTTGCAGCCGGTAAAAACTACGAATCATCAGCCCCGCGCCAATTAGCAACACAAGCGTCGTTGCAACTTCCACGACTACCAGTGAGCTGCGCAGCCAATGTCGTCCCGTCGTGCCTCGTCCCGTCTCTTTCAGCGTCTCGTGAACATCCACTGCACCCGCCTGCAGCGCGGGCACGAGACCGAAAAGAATTCCTGTCAGAAAGGAGACGCCGACAGTGAAGACCAATACTCTCCAGTCAAGGCCGATTTCACGAGAACGAGGAATGGCGTTTGGGCTGATATAAAGAATTAGTTCGATGCCCCAGCGCGCCAAAAGCAATCCGAGACTGCCTCCGACTAAAGCCAGCAAAACGCTTTCCGTTAACAACTGACGCGCAATGCGCCAGCGACCTGCGCCCATCGCCGCGCGAATCGCTATCTCCTTCTGTCGAGCTGAAGCCCGGGCCAACAACAAGTTCGCGATGTTCGCGCAGGCAATCAACAAAACGAAACCCACCGCGGCAAATAGTACCCAGAGTGCACGGCGAATGTCGCTCACAAAGATCTCGAGCAGCGGCTGCACTTTCACGCCGTTGCCGGCATTCGAGTCCTGGTACTGTTTCTCGAGATTGGCGGCGATGTTCCCCATGTCGGCTTGCGCCTGCGCCAACGTTACGCCGGGCTTGAGTCGCGCGACTCCGTACAAACCTGGGTGATTGCCTCGCAGTTGCCAACTTGATTCGCCGGATAGTTGACCGACCGGGACCCACATCTCCACGCGGCTCGGATAGAGAAAGCCTTGCGGCATCACGCCAATCACCGTATAGCTCTTTCCATTGAGCGTTAGCGCCTGATTCAAAATGCTTGACTGGCCGCCAAACCGGCGTTGCCATAGACCGTAGCTTAAGACGACAACCGGTGGGCCGCCGGGTTTATCTTCATCATTTGTGAAGACACGGCCCATCGCAGCATTCACGCGTAACGCTGAAAAGAGATCGGCGGAAACCTGGCCGGTGATAAGGCGTTCAGCCTCGCCATTGCCTGTCAGGTTGTAGCTGCTGCGATTGTAGACACCGATACGCTCGAAGACATGATTCTGGCTACGCCAGTCAGTGAAGTTCGGATAAGAGATCGAAATTTCGGGCATCACCTGGCTGGTCTCAGACAAGAAAACTAAACGGTCAGACTGGTCATAAGGCAGCGGGCGCAGCAGCACCGCATTGACAACGCTGAAGATCGCCGAGTTCGCGCCAATCCCCAGAGCGAGCGCGAGAATCACCACGAAGGTAATACCCGGGTTCTTCAGCAGCATGCGCGCTCCGTAGCGCAAGTCTTGCCAGAAAGTCTCCATGTGTTCTCTCCTTCCAATCGTTGATCTGGCTACTCATATAACTTGCAGATCAAGATTGAGTTTGGTTGATAAGGCCAGACCGTCGGGAATGAGTCGCCGTAAGAAAGCAAAGCTCCACGAAGCAAATAATAAGCCGCATGAGGCGCCAACGGTTGCCAGCAGCAGACTTTCGACGAGCAACTGCCGCACGATACGCACGCGGCTTGCGCCCAGCGCCGTGCGCACCGCGATCTCCCGGCGGCGGCTGGCCGCGCGGGAAAGCAACAGATTGGCGATGTTCGCGCAAGCAATCAGGAGTACAAATCCGACCGCGACTAACAACACGAGCAGCGGCCGGCGCACATCGCCCGCCAATTGGTCACGCAGCGGCATCACGTAAGCGCTGATCCGGCCAGCTCCGTCCGGATGATCGTGGGCAATCCGCTGCTGAATCGTATGAATATCCGCATTCGCCTGGGCCAGCGTAACGCCCAGCTTCATCCGCGCCACGACCTGCAGATAGTGGCTATCACGCTGGGACAGTTCCTGTGAGGTGAAAGCCATCGGCACCCAAAGTCCGATGTGGCTGTCCAGGAACTGAAAGCCCGCGGGCATTACGCCGACGACCGTGTGTTTCTCGCCATTGAGGAGAAGCTCTCGCCCAACGATGCTAGCCTCACCACCGTAACGCTGCTGCCAGAGACTGTAGTTAAGCATGACGACCTTATTCGCTTCCGGCTTGTCCTCTTCGGGCAGAAGGGCGCGGCCCAGGGCAGGCTTGATGCCGAGCATGGGAAAGAAATTGGCCGTCACGCCATAAGCGTCAATCTTTTCCGGTTCGCCGTCGCCTGTCAGGTTGAAGCTGCGCTCGTCTAATGCGGCCGTCTCTTCAAAGACCTGATTCTGGGCTTTCCAATCGGCATAATTGGCCGGTGCGGGCGTGTTGCGCGGGAAACCAGCAAAAGACGCGTCTTCCCATACCATCACCAAACGATCTGGCTCGGGAAATGGCAACGGTCGCAACAACACGGCGTTCACGACGCTGAAGATTGCGGTGTTCGCACCAATGCCAAGCGCTAACGTGAGAACCGCGATGCTGGTGAACCCTGGCCGACTTAAGAGGCCCCTGATTCCGTAGCGAATGTCTTTAAGCAAAACTTCCATCATTCCTCCTGTGGCACAGACTTCAATCTATGCCCCCTCATTCGTATCTCAGCGCCACTAACGGATCGACTTTTGTCGCGCGCCGCGCCGGAATG
>JBGPNE010000298.1:0-4651 GCA_041487335.1 Pyrinomonadaceae bacterium | reverse complement strand
CCGAGAAAGCGGGCCGGCTTCATCGCGATGAGTTATACGACTATTCGTATATACTTGCAAGTGCCCCGCACGCCTAACGCGGCGCGCGAGCGACGCCGCTCAGCGGGATATCTCATCCCGCGCCCCGATAAGCGGATGGGCGAAGCCCAAGCGAGCGACCATTTCACTGAACCAAACTGTTTCAACTTTGTTGCGTTCGCTTCAATAATCTCTATCGTTTCAATTCTTGGCGTTGCTACTCTGGCGCACGACAAACCGCCTCGATCTTGAAGCCATCGAGGTCAAAGACAAATGCGCCGTAGAACGGCATCGTGTACTGCGGCCTCAAACCAGGCTCGCCCGCGTCGCGCCCGCCGCAGCGTAGCGCCGTATCGTAAAAGCCGTTCACGCTCGAGCGGTCCGGAGCCTGAAAGCTCACGTGAAGTCCGACTCCGGGGCTCGCGGTTCCCTCGCCCTGCTCACGGAGAATCCAGAACACCGGTGCCGCCCGCGTCGCGGGTCCATATCCGATGGCGCCGGGGTGCTCCTTGCGGCGGCGTAGTCCGATCGTTGCTAGCACGGCGTCGTAGAACTGCGCGGCGCGCTCAATGTCTGAGATGGGGATCGAAATGTGGTCAAGCATGTGAACTCCCTTAGTCGCGTTCTAACGAAAAGCTCAGCCGTCGCTTCAAGCGGTCGGCTGCATTGAGTGGTTAGGTTTCCAATGCGCCATGCAACCCCACCCCGTCTGCGAGTAATCTTCAGCTACTGCCCTACTTCACCCCCGCGGAGCCACCAGAGCCGGACCCTGTTGTTGAGCTAACGCTGGAGGGATTGGTGCTCATGATCTCGCGGAAGAGGTCTTGCCAGTTTCCCGCTTCGCCGCACTTGACCGTTCCTCGAATTCGCTCCATGTCCGTTGAAAGTACTAAGGCGACCACCTTTCCATCAGCCATCTTCATCCGCTCATACACGCGTTTGCACAGCTCCTGATGATCGCCCTTCTCGCGCACAAGTAACCCGAGTTGCTTGTATTGTTCTTGAGTCATCTCAATAATGCTGGGTCGCCCGCTTTGTGGTGGCCCATCGGTCACTACGGATACCTTAAGGCCGGTAAACCTGTCCAAATCTAGCTCGCCATCGTCGCCGCTTGGGACAACTGTACTCACGTGCGCAATATGTGACATGGTCCGATGAAGGTACGTCGTTGGGCTGCCAAAGTGAATTTCTTCTTTGAAGATCTCTCTAGGAAATTGATGAACCAATGCCTTGAACAAAATTCTTCCCAGCACGTCAACGATGTGCACATTGGATTTAGGCAGCTTGTTCTCGATCTCCTTTAAGGTTGCCCCATGCATTAGCGCATTCCTACTTTTATCGAGTGCCTCGAGAGTTTCCTCTTCACAGGCCGCCTCGACCGCCTGAGCCAAAGCCCGGATGGCCTGCTTTGCGTACGGCCGATGGGTTGGATGCGTCTTGCAAGTTTCACAGTACAGAGAAGATTTGCAGTGTGCGCATTTATCCGTCACCCTCTCGGGCGCCTTCTGGTACTCTGCAAGGATCTCAAGAGCAAACCAGAAATACTGAAATTGATCTTCTGGCACCGAGGCATTGAGGCCAATACGATACCATCGCAATGCACGGCGAACTGCAGGCGGCGGATCGAATTGCAGCAGGCGTTCTATTGACCTCGCGATACTTTCGTCTAGGAACGGGTTTGGGTCTTCGTGCCCTACCGAATCCGCCCAGACAAGACACTCCCTCATTCCTGACGCCGGAGTGCAATCAACAATTTGCTTAATTCGATGCCGCTTGACGCCCGCGCTGGTTGCGAACGCGAGCATATTAAGAAATTCAGCCAACTTATCCGGAGCGATGTCTTGAGCCTCCGTTAGACTTGGCGCCTCAAAGATAATCTGCACGGACAGGAGAAATGGCGTCGAATAGTCGTCGCGCACTATGTTCTTAATGCGTGCCTGAAATTGTCCCTTCGGGTGTTGAAGTTTTAGTAAGATGTCGTCCGAGACGACAGACAGTTCGGACTCAATCTCGTAGTTTGCGATACATTGCATAACTGTCCCCTCTATGTTTAGGGAAGTGATCGCGATCACTTGAACTGCGCACCGCCGGTTGCGCAGTTTCCGCGCTCTAAGTCTTCGTATTCAAAACCGCGCCGGCCTCATTTTATAAAGCTACCTAACCGTTTTGGCTCAGGCGCGCGCCGCTTGCGCTGTGTCGCTCTGAAGCCGATTGTTAGGCTTCGTCTTTCCATTTTGTATTCCGGAACATGATGTTTGACAGCTCGGTAAGCTCACGCCCTTGCGTCTCCCGACTTAAATCGACTACTCGGACTTGAGGGAAAAATTCTGAAGGTACCGCATGATCAGTAAAGGGACTTCTAAACAGGTAATGTTTGCAACTCTCGATATCAAAGACGAAGACCCCGGAAATTGTGCAGTTATGAATTTTTGTGAGGACAGCATTTCCCTTGCGAAGATGGTGAAGTGGCGAGGTAAAAGACAAAGTGTTTTTATCGAAGTCGATTCCAATATCGCCAAGAAGAGCTGTCGCAACGGTTAGACCTGTGAAGAAGTTGGTTGAACAATTCATTGTTACAAGGACAACGGGTTGATCGGGTCGCCCCTTCTTGAATTTCTCTCTCAACTTTCTGATGTCGTGTCTGATGTGACCACCGGCATCAAGTTTGCCACAAGTATCCTTTTTCGAGTCCCTTACTTCTTTTACATCGCATAAAACTATTGAATTACCCTTCTCGATTCGGAAGTCAACGTCACCATTAGCAACGGAATAATTTCGATCATACTCGAACCCTTGCTCGCTCAGGTAATCAGCGAAAAGTGTTTCGGAATCCGAGATGATCATAAAGTCCTACAGCAACGCGCAGTAGCTGTCCGGGCGACCACAATTTTCAGCTTCCTGGTGATTCCGTAATGTGCTGTTTTCTTTTCTTGAAGAATTTGATGATTGCCCTGCTAAGTGGAAAATAGAGAGCAAGACACAATATGCTCCCGAACACGCGGAAAAATATTTCAGCTACCTTCCCAAACGTGTTAGTTTTTCGATCGATCACTATTCTCTTGCTTAGAGGGATCTTCCCTTCAAGTGAAACCGGAAGCTCTGAAAAAGCATCTTGGTAGTCCTTCCGCAACTGCCCAAGTAAAGTTTCGAGTTCTTGCTCCTGATCATCAGCAAGACTGCCGCCGCTCGTAAGCACATAAGACGTTTCACCGTTTTCGTAGGTCACTTTGTAGACGACGCGCCCCCTGTTTTTATCTCGTTCCTTCTTTGCCGACCCCTCATCCTTATACACACCGAGGACAACTACGGGGGAAGATTTAAACAAAGAAGCCTGAATTACACGCGGTATCAAGCCACGCATGAGCCAGCCCCACAAAACGACCGGCAGTGCAAGCATCAACAACAATGTGATAACTTTGCTGCCAAAGATAAAAGACTCAAGGTACTCGTTAAGCTGGTTCTTAGGCATAGTCACGATCCCGAGGCGATTTTATTATTTATATGAGGACCCGTCTCCAGCGGCCGTCTGAGAGGCTTAACGTCCGCGATCACCGGGGCGCGACCACTGGTTTTCCATTAGCAGAACGCCCCGTTTCGCGGCTCCGGTGCATCGCATTGTTAGACCGCAATTCAGGGTCAAGGCATTGCCAACAGTCTACCATGTGTCGGCAAGATTGCCTCATCAGGAATCCAGTCTAGGCCAACTTCGTGCAAAATTTTGCGGTATACGTTTATAGAATCCGTCTTCGGCGGTTTACCGCTGCGAACATCTCTGGCAACACTAACCCAATCGACGCCACGAACGCCATGTGCCTCATTCCACATGTTGTGAGCCCGTTGACTCGCCTCAAGGCGTTCACGCGCTTGCGCGTCCATCGCTGGGCCTTTAGGAAGTGGCAATAACTGAAGATGGTTGTGCTCAAACGCGGAGTCCTCGATAGACAATGCTCGGAACAGAAATGGGTTTACGATCTGTTCGAAGTTCTGGCTCCGAATATCCAGACGATAGTTCCGCCAAGAGTCCCGAAAGAGTTTTGCCCATCGATCCGACGCGCTTTTGTCGCCACCAACAACAACCATTGCCTGACGAAGTTTAGCGGACGACAGACCAACATGCAGCAACTCTCTAACCGTGGGATCCGCGTCGGGTAACGAGTAACCGATGACGACCAAAGCCTCGGCGGCAGCGAGTTGATTGAAGGCGCGAGCCCACGCCTGCCGAAGGGTGTTGTCGTCCAATGGTTTAGCCCAAGTCGGCGGGACTATATGAGGACGGAGTTGGGTCGAGCAGCTTGGACAGTCTGGGATTAGCGGCTCGACTGTACCCGTATCGGGTTCGTGCGTGATTGATTGGTACCGCAATTCGGCGATACGGACTTTCCCGTGTTCTGGGCATGTAGCTTGCCGACAGGAAAGCCAATTGATGGAACCGTGGAGCTTCAGAATCTCTACGCCCTCTCCGCGCTCTCGATCATAGGTGAACGGGACGCCCATACAGTAACATGCGTACTCAAGTACGCAATCATAGTTAAGAGTGATGACCGATATTTTTTTGCCGTAGTGTGCAAGAGCGGCAACCAAACGTTTGTGGACGGGACCAAAGTCGAGCCCCAGCCATTGTGGAGAATCTGGT
>JBGPNE010000297.1:0-4652 GCA_041487335.1 Pyrinomonadaceae bacterium | reverse complement strand
GTTCTATTTCGGAGCAGGTGGTAATGAAAGAGCCACGCGGTAAACCGCAGCGCCATCAACTTCCACCTCTTTACTGACCGACTCAGCGCCGTTTGGCTTTACCGTGACTCGATACCTGGCAGGTTCGGGGGAAAGCCGAAAAACGAATGATCCCGTCTCGTTCGTAAGACGCCCATCAATCTTTTTTGCTGAGCCATCATCTTGAATTCTTACCAATTCAATGCGGGCGCCGGAAACACTTAGTCCCTGCTGATTGAACACGCTGCCGCGTATGAATGCAATAGAGCCTTCATCAATTGTGAGTACCAGGTGATCTCCCAGCGAGCGAGCCTTCCCTGCCTTGACTTCAATATTCTCTATTGTGCCAACACTCAGACCAGGCTTCCTAAAAGTTAGACCATAAATCCCGGGCGTCAGACGCTGAATGACAAAATCGCCATTCTTGTCAGTCACGAGACGACCAATCTCGCGCTCACCCTGCCTGATCACAACCGAAACCCCACCCGGCGTTCCAGTCTCAACCCGCACCTTACCTTTAATGCCTCCAGTTGAGCGATCCTGTCCCAGTGAAACTCCCACCAACAAAATCGCAAATAACAAGCTAAGGCCTGATCTCTTGAGTTTCATTCCAAATTCCTCGGCAAACTTCGATGATGGTCGGTTCCAAATCTGTCACGATAATACCATTGTTGGGCGCGTAAAGACGCTTGGAGACGAATCGTTAACGTTGATGCCTTAAATAGCATCACCTGTTGCCCGTGGATTGGCGAGTTGAAATCCAGCTCGTATAATCCCAAACAGGCAGATGCCCTCAAGTCAAAATCGACCCCGAATGATTAAGCGCAATCGCCCCAATACGGTGATCAATTTCGTCTGCCTGGTCATTCTCTTTTGTTCGGCGACTGCGCTACCTTGCTTCGCGCAGACCTCCAATCCGCCAGCGCAACGCCCGAGGCAGGTCTTCTCCAACAAAGGACAAGACCCTGAAGACGTATTGCGCATCGACACGGATCTCGTTTCTGTCGATGTCACGGTTACCGATACTGAGGGCCGCCCTGTGCGGAATCTTCGAAAAGAGGATTTCAAGGTTTACGCTGACGGCATCGAGCAACCGGTCTCCTTCTTTCAGGTGGAGCGAAGAAGTGGGGAGCTGCGTCCTCTGGCGATTGTATTTGCTCTCGACATTTCTGGCAGCATGACTGCCGAGGAGATGGACCGACTGCGAAGTGCGATGCAGGCGTTTTCGGCGAAGCTCTCAGACCATTCTGCCGTCTTTGCAGTTATGAGTTTCGGGATGAGCGTAAAGACCCTTCAAAGGTTCACTTCCGAACCGGAGAAACTTGATCGAGCATTCGACCGCGTCGCCCGCGAACCAAATGGGCTCTCAACTCACACCTACGATGCAGTTGATGACGCGATCCGTCTGCTCGTGCGTCACGCGCCGCGAACTCGCGAGCGACGCTTGATGAAACGGGCGGTGCTCGTCGTGACTGACGGTTTTCCTGTTGGTGATACAGTTTCGGCTGGAACGGTGATTCAGCGAGCGAACGCTGCCGACGTTAGCGTTTACGTTGTGACTCTTCCTTCGTACTCGCGCATGATGGTTGCCTCGACCCAAACCCCGCTGCCGACACCTCTGGACGTGAGTGGACTGGCAGAGTTGACCGGAGGTAGGGGTGTCTATGCAAATGATAAAGATTACGACCCGCTGTTTCGAGCCCTGGCCGAAGAAGTAACTTCAGCGTATGTATTGGCCTTCTACCCCCCAGAAAAAGAACGCCAGGACGGTCAATTCCACACCATCAGGGTGGAAGGACCACACGGGCTGACATTGCGGCAGAGCCGTCCCGGGTATCAGTCAGCAGTAGATGGCAAAAAACAGTAACCAGGAGCCAGTAGGCAGCATGCAGAAGACAGAAAACTCGCGTTCTCACAGCTGTCTGCCTCCTGCTTACTGCCTCCCGCCTCCTGTCCATTCGTCCTAAATCTCCTCGTCGTCCTCGTCCTCGTCCAGATCTTCTTCCTCAACAATATCCAGCTCGACGGGATCGAGTCCAACTACCTCTAAATCAGTCCCGCATTCCTCACACGAGACCACGTCGCCCTTATCAGAGTCCGTATCTACATGGACATTCGCGTCGCATTCGGGGCATATTCCGGTCGGCACTTGTTCTACCTCCAAGAAATTATGTGAAGGCCGCGGCAAACCCACTGTCGGGGAAAGACCTTCACTTTTATGAATGATTGGCTAGCGACAATCTAACCGCGCCTGCTGGATTTTGCAATACTCTTTTTGCCGCCGCCCTTTGGACGGTCTAAGACAGATCCGAGAACAAAAACCGGGAAACTTTTAACGGGAATCGCGAGAATTCGGAGATTCCCGGGTTAGCGGGCGCTGTGGGTTTCCACAGACAGGCGATCCGTAGCCGGCGCCATGGCCCAAACGGGGTAACCCGACCTCACGCTGTTCGCCGCCTCCTCGCGGACCTCTTCATCGTCGCTGATAATGCAACCCGATGTTAGCATTCATCAAAAAAAGACGGGTCAGCTTCGCGTTGCTGTTGTGGTTCATGCTCGTGTTTCTGTTTTCGTATTTGTCGCTCTCGCCGACGGTCAATGTTAACCCCACCCCGCACCTGCCAGACCACCCGCCTAAGACACCACGAATGCCAGACCATCCGGCTCCTCGCAGATTCGCAGACTCTACTCCCCTCGATTCGGACGACGATGGAATTCCCGACGCTGCGGAACTCCGCACATTCATGGAGCGCGAAAACTTTCGCCGCTGGTTTACGGGGTTGGCAGAAATGCAGTTTTACCGCCTCAGCGATCACTGGAGTATGGCGCAACGCGACTGTGCGGGACTGGCGCGCTTTGCCTGGCGCGAAGCCCTGCAACGTCATGACCGCGCCTGGTTTCAGAAAATGGGCCCAGGCTACGAGGCGATTGCTCCTGATATATCTACCCATCAGATCGACCAGAGCCCGCTCGGCGGGAAGCTCTTCCGCACGGACTTTGGAACTTACAAAGAAGCTGACCTGGCTGAGGGTAAGTTCTCAGAATTCGCTGACGCGCGCACTCTCAAGATTTTCAACTGCAAGTTCGTTAGCCGTGATCGCCATCAGGCCTTGCCTGGCGATCTGCTTTTCTTCTATCAGCCTTGGGTTCAGAAGTTTCCCTATCATGTAATGATTTTTCTTGGGCCCCCTCAAATTGCCTGCGAAGCCACCAGTGACTGGGTGGTTTATCACACCGGCTCGTCGCCAACCGGCGCAGGCACCGTAAAGAAGGTCGAGCTTTCAGCGCTCGATCATCACCCAAATAAGCGCTGGCGACCTGTTGAAAACAATCCTAATTTTCTCGGCTTTTATCGACTAAAGATTCTCGAGTAAAACCCGCAGGAGCACATTTATGCTTGAATCAAACTCTCGTTCTTATCGCGCCTTAACCGCAGCACTGATCTATCTGACAGTCATTGCCGGCGCGCTGACCATCGCCACGCTCCGTTCGCGGGCCACGTCGAGATCTTCTCCCAGTTCTGAAGTAGAAACCTTGCCTTCCGACAGGCGAACGTCGCACAAACCTTTTTTTTCGCTTTCTACTCATCGCACTTATGGGACCGGCGAGGCCGCGCGTATCTGGATCGATTATCAGGGCGTGGACCATCTGGATTTCCGCGTCTACCAGGTCAAGGACCCATTGAAGTTCTTCATTCAGTTGAGCGATGCGCATCAAATGGGCGGACGCGAAGAGGAGCAGTTGGCTGGCTCTCTTCAACGCCGTCCCTCCTTTCTTGAACGCGTCCGCACGCTGAAGCGTTGGGCATATGGCGGCATAAAGGCCTATGTGCGCGCCCAGCTCCAGCGCGATTCACGCAAAACCTTCAATCAGAAGTTTCGCAGTGAAGAGACACCCAGTCGCTTGCCTCTCAATGTTGCTGACTACGCTCGCGTTCCCTTGCTGAATCCTGATCAACTCGTGAGCGGATGGCGAGAGCCACTCCCTCCGCTGGAGGACAAGTATGACCGGCGCATGATTCCACTGGGGAAACGTGAGCCCGGAGTTTATCTGGTGGAAGCCGTTGGTGACGAGTTGAGAGCTTACACCGTGGTTGTAGTGACAGACTTAACGATGGTCAACAAGACAACGCGCGATGGCGAACTTTTGGTCTACGCGGTCGACCGAAATACGGGCGCGCCGCGCGCCAACGCAGAAGTTCAAATCGTAAAGGATAAAAAGACAGTTGCAAGCGGCGTCACGGACAATCAGGGCATCCTCAGAACCAAAGTCAGCAAGGAAATGCTCAGCTCGCAGGAGGACGATGCGGATCCGACAACTGATGACGTTCAGCCTAAGTCGTTCCTGATTCTCGCGAAGCAGCGCGACAGCTTTGCCATCTCTGATCTGGGGTCGTTCTACTTTAGCGGTTATGAGAGCGAGGACGAGGAAGGAAGCCTCAAAGGCTACATCTACACAGACCGGCCGGTCTACCGGCCCACGCACAAGGTCTATTTCAAAGGAATCCTGCGAGCGGTTGACGAGCGCGGCAGCTACAAATCGATAAAGGACCATACGGTAAGTATTACTATCGAAGATCCGAACAACGCGAAAGTTTTCGACAAAGAGATTCCTCTTTCTGCGCGCGGGACTTT
>JBGPNE010000296.1:0-4653 GCA_041487335.1 Pyrinomonadaceae bacterium | reverse complement strand
TGTATATCGCACCCCCAAGATATTGCGTATCAAAATGTTTTTCCGACAGGCTCCTAGTTAACACACAATTCAGGCGCTGTTTAGACTGATGTAACACAAGGAATCTATAGTAAGCCTGTAATTCTCGATCTTGAAATCGCATTTAGGAGAAAAATATGCCGTCTCTCAACAAGTTATCTCAAATTTCGCTTTTCTTGTGCCTCTCATCGCTGGTCCTCTTTGGATTTGCATGTAGCGGAGGCGGCGGTACTGGGACTGGAACGAATGGTGGTTCAATTAGTCTGCAAGGCGCCGGTGCAACGTTTCCCAACCCCATCTATCAGAAGTGGCTGAGTGAGTACGGAAAACTTCACCAGAACGTCAAAATCGATTATCAGTCGATTGGATCGGGCGGGGGAATCAAACAGATCCAGGCGCAGACCGTAGACTTTGGCGCTTCGGATGCGCCGATGACCGACCAGGATTTGAAGTCGGCGCCCGGTGAGCTGATTCACATACCAACAGTTCTGGGCGCCGTTGTTCTTACCTATAACATGACGGGCGTGGCGCAGGCTCTGCGCTTCTCGCCAGATGTCGTGGCAGACATTTTCCTCGGTAAGATCAAGAAGTGGGATGACCAACGTATCAAGCAGGACAATCCAGACGCGAAGCTTCCGGCGGCTGATATCACAGTGGTCCATCGCGCGGATGGCAGCGGAACAACTTTCGTCTTCACTGACTATTTGTCAAAGGTTAGCGCCGAGTGGAAAGAGAAGGTCGGAGCTGACAAGTCGCCAAAATGGCCTGTGGGGCAAGGAGGCAAGGGCAACGAAGGAGTCACTGGCCAGATTAAGCAGCAGCCGAATACGATTGGCTATGTAGAGCTTGCTTATGCGGTACAGAACAAGCTTCCGGTGGCGGTAATCAAAAACGCGAGCGGTAAGTTTATTGAGCCTTCGATCGATGCCGTGACCGCCGCCGCCTCTGCCGCGGCAGCGCAAACGCCGGAAGACCTGCGAGTCTCAATCACAAATTCGGCCGGCGAAAACGCATATCCCATCGCCAGCTACACCTACATACTCGCCTACAAAGACCAGAAGAATGCGGCCAAAGGGAAAGCGCTGGTCGACTTCCTCTGGTGGGGAATTCACGATGGCGAGCACTTTGCCAAAGAGTTGCAGTACGCGCCATTACCCGATGATATCGTCAAGCGCGCCGAGGCAAAAATCAATTCGATAAGTGCCGGGGGTAAATCACTGCGCCAGTCGTAGGTTTACAGTCTGGAGTCCGGATGGCTTTGAGCATGAGTCCTGGACTGAGCCTCCCGACTCCAGACTCAAATTTCCGCACTCCTTGTCCGCACTACTCGAATGATGGTCAATCCTAACATCTCAAAGCCTCCTGCCTCCATCGGTGAGCGGCCGCGCGCGAGGAATTGGCGGCACGCACTTTCACCCACTGGTAACGCGGGTGACGCAGTGTTTCGCGGCCTGATGTTCGCTGCCGCGCTGCTGCTGGTCTTGATTGTGGCTACCATGATTTTTGCCCTGGCGTCGAGGTCAATGCCTTCGATTCGCCAGTTTGGTTTGGGCTTCCTGACAAGTACGGAGTGGAATCCGGTAAGAAGCGAGTTTGGAGCGCTACCTTTCGTCTACGGCACGATTGTCTCGTCTCTGATCGCGCTTCTGATCAGTGTGCCAGTTTCTTTGGGAATTGCCATCTTCCTGGTGGAGCAGGCTCCATATTACGTCGCTCGACCGTTGACGTTTCTGGTTGAGTTGTTAGCGGCCATTCCCTCGGTCGTTTATGGACTCTGGGGCATCTTTGTCCTTGCTCCCTTTTTGCGCGTGCACGTCGAGCCAACACTGGCACGCTGGTTTGGCTGGCTGCCGCTGTTCCGGGGACCAATTACCGGAATCGGACTGCTCACGGGAGGAATAATTCTGGCGATTATGGTGACGCCAATTATCTCGGCGGTCGTTCGCGATGTGCTGGCGGCCGTTTCGAGTTCCCAGCGTGAAGCAGCGCTGGCGTTGGGAGCAACAAAGTGGGAGACAACGAGAGTTGTGCTTGTGAATGGCGCGCCAGGGATAGCCGGGGCGGTAATTCTGGGTTTGGGCCGCGCTATCGGTGAGACGATGGCTGTAACCATGGTGATTGGTAATCGCGCGCAGATCAGCGCTTCGCTATTCGAGCCGTCTTACACAATAGCTTCGGCAATCGCCAACGAATTCACGGAAGCGACTCAGGACCTCTATCTGAGTGCGCTGGTTGAACTAGGCCTGATTCTCTTCTTCGTGACCTTTGTGGTTAATGCAATAGCTAGACTACTGGTCTGGAATGTGACCCGCAAGACAGGCGGCGTCGTGGGAGTAGCGTAATGGGAGCAGTTAGAAGGGTAGATCAATGGCGCCGCACTACCAGTGCGACTATGACGACTCTGACGGCGCTTTGCACGGCCGTGGCGGTTGGCATGCTGCTCGTTATTCTGATCTACATTGCCCTGCAGGGAATTGGTTCTGTCAATCTACGCTTCCTGCTTGATAGTCCCCGTCCCGTTGGCGAAGGTGGTGGCATTGGCAATGCTATCCTGGGCTCTCTCCTATTGCTAGTGGTCTCATCCGTCATTGGGCTTCCTTTAGGAATTGCAATCGGTATCTATCTGTCGGAGTTTGGAGCAGGACGCTTCGGCAGCCTCGTTCGCTTTCTGGCTGATACCTTGACGGGCATTCCGTCAATCGTAACGGGAGTTTTTGTATACACGATCGTCGTTTTGCCAATGAGGCATTTCTCTGCGCTGGCTGGGGGAATTGCCCTGGCGATAATCATGATTCCAATTGTTGCCCGTACAACGGAGGGAATGCTTAACCTGGTCCCTCACAGCTTGCGCGAAGGAGCACTTGCGCTCGGAGCGCCTCAGTGGAGAGTGACGTTAGGAATTGTTGTTCCGGCAGGGGCTTCAGGGATCGCGACCGGCGCGATGCTCGCGATAGCGCGCATTTCGGGAGAAACTGCGCCCCTGTTGTTCACCGCGTTTGGTAGCAGGTTTTTCAGTTATTACCTGGACCAACCGATCGGATCACTGACAGTGCAGATCTACAACTATGCAATATCGCCATATGATGAGTGGCATGCACAAGCCTGGGCGGCAACACTGGTCTTGATGACCATGATTTTGTCTATCAATATTGTTGTTCGCTTCTTCACCCGTAAGAGGTTCTAGGATCATGATGACCACACTCACCCAAACAATGACAACCAAAATCAGAATTCCCGAGCAATATCTCCCGACTACATCGCCTCTCAAGGTGGTCGGATCGCCAAAGATCCAAGTTCGCCACCTGAGCTTCTATTATGGCAAGACACAGGCGCTCCATGATATTTCGCTGGAGATCCCGGAACGCATTGTGATGGCCCTCATCGGCCCTTCGGGTTGTGGCAAGTCAACATTCCTGCGAACGCTTAATCGAATGAACGACGTCATCCCCGGAACACGTATCGCAGGTCAAATCCTAATCGACGGCCGCGACATTTATGTGCCGGGTACCGACGTAGTTGAGCTGCGCAGAAAAGTTGGAATGGTCTTCCAGAAGTCAAATCCCTTCCCGAAATCTATCTTCGAAAACGTAGCCTACGGTTTACGGATTAATCGGCTCACGTCGAGCAAGCCTGAGCTGGAGCATCGAGTGGAGCAGGCGCTGAAGGATGCGGCTCTCTGGACAGAGGTTCAGGACCGTTTGAAGACATCTGCCTTAAGCCTTTCCGGCGGGCAGCAGCAGCGCCTCTGCATTGCGCGAGCGCTGGCCATCCGGCCTGAGGTAATATTGATGGACGAACCGGCGTCGGCGCTGGATCCAGTTGCGACGCACAAGATTGAAGAGCTGATTGTAGAATTGAAGAAGCAGTATACGATCGTAATCGTGACACACAATATGCAACAGGCGGCGCGGGTATCCGATACGACGGCCTTCTTCCTGCTCGGCAAGATTGTAGAAGTGAATGCAACTGAGAAGATCTTTACTGCTCCTGACCAGAAGTTGACGGAAGACTATGTTACGGGCCGATTTGGGTGAATGGGATTACGATATGGACGCTCACAGACATCTTGACGACGAACTCAACTCGCTACGCGATCGTGTATTGCTGCTGGGCGGTGAAGCCGAGACGGCCCTCGACCGCGCCATGTACTCGCTGAGGGAACGGGACAGCACCGTCGCCCAGGAAGTGCTCGACCACGACGACACGATAGATAGCATTGAAGTTGATGTCGACCGACAGTGCGTTGACATCATAGCTTTGTTTCAACCAGCGGCTCGCGATCTCCGGTTTGTTATCTCAGTTGCGAAAATGGCCCCGCTCCTTGAACGCATCGCCGACCACGCCTGCAACATTGCTCGCACTGCGATCGATTTAAATGATGAGCCGGAGCTGAAGATGAATGTTGAATTTTGGCAAATGGCAGAGCATGCATCTTCCATGTTACGAGCGGCTCTCGATGCCTTCACATCACGCGATGCTAAGGCTGCCCGCGAAGTGATCAAGCGCGACAGCGAAATAAATGGTCTCTACAATCAGATCTTTCATGACTTGATCGAACTGATGGCCTCTGAACCGTTTACCGCGACGCGCGATGCGCGTCTGCTCTTTGTCGCCAAGCACCTGGAGCGCATCGGC
>JBGPNE010000295.1:0-4657 GCA_041487335.1 Pyrinomonadaceae bacterium | reverse complement strand
TTGCCGTCGCCATAACATCCGATCACAATATCAGCCCGATTCTTGCCATCCACATCGACCAGAGCAACACTATCTGGCTGCATGTTGGTGGCATAAGCGTTCGCGGATTTGAACGTTCCGTCGCCGTTGCCCAGCAGGACCGATACTGAATGGTCTCCCAATAAGGAATTGAGGGCGACCACGTCCAAATTTCCATCGCCGTTCAAATCAGCGGCTTGGACTTCGATACAGCGGTCAATGGTGCCAAAGCCGACAGGATCGTTGAATGTGCCATCGCCGTGCCCCTTAAAGAAGAGCACCTTGCGTTGCTCGCCCACATCCACGACCAGGTCAAGAATCCCGTCGTGGTCAAAGTCTTTGGCGAGAATGCCGCGCGCAAATCCCCCCAGGTTCGGATCGTAAGGTATTGGAAGGTTGATGGGCGCTTGGAAACTGGCGTCGCCCTTACCGAGCATCACGGACACGAAACCACGATTACCCACACCCACCACATTCGTGATTTGTGTAACCGCCAAGTCAAGCTTGCCATCCCCGTTGAAGTCACCCTTGGCGAGTCCGGTGGCGCTTCCGCCGTTTGGAAAGGTGAGCGAAGTGGCCAGGGGCTCAATGAATGACAGAAAGCCTGCAGTCGCTGACTCGATAGCGGGCGAGTTGCTATCACTCTGTGCCAGCGCGCTCGCTAGCAGAAACAAGGTGAGTAATGGAACACTTGACCAGTGGAGATCCCTTTTGCTCATAGCTTCACCTCAACCTTCAAGACACTTTCAGAGGCTCACTTTTCCGAGTTCTGTTCTCGCCGCATGGGAAAGTTACCTCGGAGTTTGCCAGAGACTGTTCGGCTTTCTGGAACTAAGTGACACCTGAGAGCAAAAACGTATCAGGAAACTTTCGATAGAGATTCTTGTGTGGAAGAATAGGCCCCGCACCGGCATCTAATCAGGGCGGACTGCGCTCTATCAATTCATCGCTCCGGCTGAACGTTGTTATGGAGCAGAGGACCCTAACTCAAGACGGCACACTGGCAAATGAGATCCAGCGAGGAGAGAGTTCGGCCGAAGCTGCGCTCTATGAGAAATACTCCGCGCGTCTCTACTACCTCGCGCTCAGCGAGCTACGGTCGCGTGAAGATGCCGAAGACGTACGCGCGGAAACATTCATGCGCGTAATTCAAAGCATTCGCGGCGGCCAACTGCGCTCACCAGATTCGCTTGCATCCTTCATCGTCGGTACCGCTCGTAATGTAATTCGCGAAGGCGTGCGCCAGAGGCGCAAAACAAATCAGATTACTCAACTTGATGCCGAACGCACGGGCGCGCGGGAACCCGATCCGTTTTTCCTTGACCCGCATGTAAAGCGAGCGATTGAGCAGGTGATCAACCGGCTTAAGCCGCGAGAGCGGGCGTTTCTGCGAATGTACTACTACGAAGAGCTGCCGCAAGAGGAGATCGCGCGCTGTCTGGATCTTAAGCAAGAGCGTTTGCGCCTGGTCAAGTCACGAGCCTTGAAACACTTTCGCGAAGTGTATCTGCGCCTGATCAAGACATAATTGATACAAAAACCGGGTAGCAAACACTATTTAGACGAATGATGACGCATCGCGAGATTGAAAACCAGGACATCATCGAGCGCTACGTGCGAGGCAAACTTGGCGCGGAAGAGCGGCACGCGTTTCAGGAGCATTTCTTCACCTGCGATGAATGCTTCGCCAACGTGCAGACGACCGAGCGTTTCATCGCCGGGGCGAAACACGCGGCAGAGCGTGAGCAACTGGAGGCTGAAAGCGTGCCACGGCGCACCCCAGCAGTTTCTAGTCTCCCGTTTCGCTGGCTTAAGCCTGCATTTGCATTGACGAGTGCGGCTTCTTTGGTTCTTGCCGCCGTGGTGGGCTGGTTGTTGTTGGTGCAGGTCCCTCAGTTACGGCAAGAGCTCGCACGCGAGCATCAGGCACGGGAACAACTCGCGCAGGCGCAACGCGGCGCCGGGCAAGTCAACGCACAGTCCAATGGCGTACAGCAGTCACGCCCACCGACCGAGCAACCAAAGCAGGAACTAGCGAATAACGCGCAGCGGGCAGCCCCAGAATCCCAGAATCAATCTGCCTCCCAGCGGCCAGCCCGGGCAGACAAGTCACCGATGATCGCGACAAACGTCCCGTTGGTGATCCTTCAGGCAACGAGAGGCGCCCAGGAAGCAAATGAGCTTATGCTTCGTGCGAGCGCGCGGAGCTTCGTGCTGTGGATTGAGCCGGGGCCACGTACCGAATTCGACAGTTTCCGGCTCGTGGTCCTCACCGCAAACGGTCGGCTCGTCCACAGCGTCGAAGGCCTGGTGTTGAACGCGTCAAACGCACTGAGGGCCAAGCTACCCGCACAAGCGTTCACGAGCGGTGGCTACTTGGTGCAAGTCTATGGAGTGAATAAGGCCCAGACTGTGCTGGTAGGAGAGTACAAGCTGCGGATCGAGAGGCACTAACCGAAGCCCCAGTTTGAGCTAGTCTTCCACTACTTCGATTCTTACGGTTCCTTCCGAGACGTTACACGTCCTTGGAAATCTTGCCTCGTAGGTCAGGGTTGCCTAGCGCATGCCTCCCAATCGCTATATCATTGTGCCCGCCAAACATCAGCCCGGGCCGCCAATCCGCTTGGCTGACAGGAGTCACGCTTTCCACGTCGAGCGCGGTCATCATGTGCGAGCATTGGCCGAGTTTCATCTCAGTTCCACTTCTGACGATAACTTTTGTCGTGATTCTCGCGTGGCCGCTGGCCGCACAAACTAAGCCTGCATCTGCGGCTCAGAAATCACCAGCGGGCCCGCAGGATCAGACCACGCAAATCGATCAACTGTTGAAAGAGTGTGGCGAATCGCAGACCAATGAAAGGTTTGCCGAACTCGCTCAGAAAGCAAAAGAGGCGCTCGCGCTAAGCCAAAAGCTTGGCGATAGGAGCCGCATTGCCCGCTCGCTAACATTTCTGGGTAGCGCGGCTTACTATCGCGGCCAGCTCAAGGAGGCGTTGGAGCTTCACAAGCAAGCGGCGGCGCTCGCTCTGGAAGCTGGCAACAAGCGCTACTACGGCACGGCTCTTCAGAATGCCGGCGCCACCTTGAGCGCGATGGGCCAGTACGAGGAAGCGCTTTACTACCTCACCAAGACCGTCGCGCTCGGCAAAGAGCTGCATGAGCGTTTGGGGGTCTGGTGGCCGCTACGCAACATAGGCTATTTGTATCTTGAACTGGGCGACTACGAAAAGGCGGAGCCGAAGCTGCAAGAGGCTCTGGCGATCGCGCGTGAGTTCAAGAACAAGTTGTTCGAAGAGGCTTCGCTGATCAGCCTGATCGAGTTGCGCATGCACATGGCGCAGTTTCAGCTCGCGCGAGAATATAGCGATCAAGCCTCGCTTGTTGACTCGGAAGTCAAAAACCCGGGACTACATTACGAGTTGCTCGGCGATAGGGCTGAGATCTACGCGGCGCTGGGCAGTCACCAGAGCGCACTCGAGAGCTTCCGTCAGGCGCTCGAATTGGCCCGCAGCATGGGAACCCAGCCCGATGAAGCGCAAATTCTGAGCGCCATGGGCGTGACCCAGCAAGCGCTTGGGCAATCGGCCGAGGCGCTGGAGACCCAACTGCACGCGCTGGCCGTGCTACGGAAGACGGGCGCCTACCCGGACGTTGAGGCATACATCGACGCGAGAATCGCTGCCGTCTATGAATCCCAGGGACGAAACCAGGATGCTCTCGCCGCCTATCGCGACGCGCTCCGTGCAGTTGAGCAAATACGGTCCCGGGCCGTCCCCACTGAGTCTTCGATTGCCAGCATTAGTGCTTCGCGGCGCGACTTGTTCGTCGCGGCCGTCGATCTTCTGTGCAGACTCGGAAAGCCCGGAGAAGCGCTCGACGTCGCCGAAGGTTATCGGGCTCGAGCTTTCGTGGACTTGCTCGCCAACTCGCGCATTGACCTAAGCGAAGAGCTGAGGCCCGAGCAACGGCAACGTGAACAAGCAATCTTCGATCACATCAGCGCGATCCAGAAAGAACTCTTTAAAGAAGGCACACCGCCGGAACGCCAGCAACAGCTCAAGATGGAATTGACCAGCACTGAGAATGAGCTGGAAGATTGGCGCCTGGCGCTGCGCCGCGAAAATCCCCGGTACGGAAACCTTCAGCACCCCGAGCCCGTTAACGTAGATCGCATTCAACGAGAGGTACTCGATCCCGACACAGTGCTGGTCGAATATCTGCTCGGCGACAAGCGATCCTTTGCGTGGGTGGTATCGCAAAAGAGCCTGAGTGTCGCGACCTTGCCTTCACGCAAGGAGATTGAGGAGCAAGTAAACGTTTACCGCCAAACGCTGACGAAGAAGGTGTCGGCGCTGACCGCTCAGCGTGACCTGGCCGAATACCAGAGCAGGAGCGAAAAGTTGTATACGACGTTAATTGGACCAATCGCCAGTTCGATTTCGTCAAGCCAGAAACTCTTGATCGTGCCGGACGGCGTGCTGGCCTATCTGCCTTTTGAGACGCTAGTGACGAACAGTGCGGTGCGGGGTGCACGGACTGGGCCTCTGCCAAAAGCCTTGCTGGAACGTTTTGCAATCACCTACGTGCCTTCCGCTTCGGCACTCGGCGCGATCAAGTCGAGACCACGTGAGACGACTGC
>JBGPNE010000294.1:0-4660 GCA_041487335.1 Pyrinomonadaceae bacterium | reverse complement strand
GCCATCGCGCACAATCAAATCGTCGTCGGTGCCCAGGAGTTTGTCTGGGCCAGGCAGGCGAAGCTCGTAATTGGTGAACGACAACCCTTCAGGAGGTGAGTCGTCAGTGCCAGTATTAATGGAAGCATTGCGAATGACTGCACCACGCAGAGTGCGCGGCTTCTGCGTTGGCAGTGCTGCCACGTCGGCGCTTGTCTTATAGCCAGCCAGATCCACATTCTTAAGTAGTGCGGCAATCGAACCATCGGGATCAGGCAGACGACTGAGATCCTTCGGGTCCGTGGGAACCTTTTTAAACTTTATCTGATATTCGAGTTGCGCCCGGGCAAACGTGTAGCCGACAGCGTAAGACCCAGCTTCTATGCCCCCTTGGCGCTGGCGCAAACGTTCTGGCACGGTGACGCCGATCAGGATCGCCATCATTAGCGGAACGAGCGCAGAGGACATTAGTCCGGTTCGGGCACAACGCAGCCCACAGAAGCGCGCTGGCGACTGCAGCATCGAACGATAAACTTTTCGACTGGCCCAGAGCACTATGATCGAGACCGGCAACGCAACCCATTTGAGGCGCCAGGAGGCAGTTTCAGCCGCGGCGAGCCACGACCGGAAACCAAAGGAGAGCGGGGCGCGCTGTGCTACCGCGATGATTGTTTGGACGAGGAAGACCAGGACCATCAACGTGGCCGTGGCCACGAGCAATAGGGAACGAGCGTAAGAGGGAAGTTCGTGTTCCGGTTTTGGCAGAGGCTCACCCACGGCGCGGGCGCCGCATGCCTCACAACCCCGGCTAAGTTGACCTTCAAACTTGAAGCCACAGCAGGGACAGATCGTCACTTGTTTGTACCTCGAACGCTGAAGACCATAATCTAGTTGTCAATTACCTCGGGGGGGCCGCTTAACCAGCCTTCTGTACCAACGTCTGCTCTGCTCGGCGTTCAGGCCCGGAGTAAGACGCCGAACGAGACGTTTGCACCTCTATTTCCTCAGACTCGACTCCAACTTTGTTCAATTCATACCATGTGTGATACATGCGATGGGCAAAGGTCCAGTAAGAACCCACCGCCAAAACCCACAGAACTGCTGGCATTCGGTTCGCAAAGAAGTTAGTCGAGTCGGGATGAGTGCTAAGGGCGCCAATAATGAAAAGAACCACACGCTCCGGTCGCCGCAGAAACCCCACATCGCATTTGGAAATCAAGCTTTCGGCGCGGGCACTGGCGTAGCTTACCATAACTGAGCCCATTAGTCCGGCACCCGCAAGAAAAACGTTAAGTGTTGAGTGAAATTCCGTGACACGTGCGTAAAAAACCATCAACCCGACAAACACAACCATGTCCGAGAGCCGGTCGAGAGAGGAGTCGAGAAAGCCACCAAACCGCGTAACACGGCCCGAAAGGCGAGCGACCTGGCCATCAAGCATGTCAAAAAGGTTGGCGATAATGAGAACAATTCCGGCCCAGAAGAACTGCCCAAAGCCGAACAGCACACCACATCCGACGTTGAGAGACACGCCGATTACGGTTAAAAGGTTTGGGTTGATGTGGCCGTGCGCCAGCCAGCGCACCATCGCGTCGATGATCCTTTGTGCGGCGCGCCCAATGCTGGCCCCAAACATTTCTTGGTTGATTCTCCTCTAGTTCATTATGCCCAAAAGTCTTCGAACTTTACAGCCCTTTGGACATAAGCGGCGGAATTCAAGGAGCGGCGGTGGCGATGGCCAAGGTTACGATTTCAGTGGCTATGACCTTAGACCTAACCCCAAGAGCCTGGAGGGGTTTTTCGCAAAGCTACCGAGAAAACTTACCTTGCGTTGCTCTGCGTGGTTTCTGGGACGTCCTTAGTATTTGGGAACTCTCAGGCCTTGTTTTCGATCTGATCGTGTATAGTTGTCAGTTTTCTAATCTCAAAATTGCGGGCCCCGGCGGGCGTTCGGACCGCCACCTCGTCTCCTTGCTGCTTGCCCATCAAGCTTTTCCCCACAGGTGACGTGGTCGAAATGAAGCCTTTCTGCGGATCACTCTCTTCGGGTGTAACCAGGCGGTAAGTTACTTCCTCATCACGCTCGCCATCGTAGAGGATGAGTGTCGAGCCGTAGGACGCCTTATCTCGCGGTACACGCTTGATATCGATTGAAGCAATTTCGCTGATTCTTTGGCGCAGTTCCACGATCCGGGCCTTGACCATGTTCTGCCGGTCAAGCGCCGCACGGAATTCGGAGTTCTCGCGCAGATCGCCGAATTCAAGCGCACGCTTGATCTCCTTTGGCAGATGGACGCGCAATTCTGATTCGAGGTCGTCTAGTTCCGACTGCAGTCTTTGCTTGATATCCTCTGACAACTAATCGCTCACTTTCTATTCGTTTTCGAAGGAGACGCTCTTTCGCCACACGCGGTCTACAATTATCGATGGTAGCTCGCCTCGTCAGCGGCGCCAAACGAGATTCCTGTATCGCGTGCAGTTCGGACAAGCTGACCGTTCGGCGGAACGGTTTTGACGTTCGCTATCGCTTCCGAGATAGCGACTGTGATGACATCACCAGCCTGAAGCGCCACCATCACGTTGCGTTTCCCCATTGCGAGTGCGCGCACGGCACAAGAGCCGTAATTGGTCGCTAGCATGCGATCGAAAGCATTTGGTCTGCCGCCACGCTGCAAATGTCCGAGCACAACGCAGCGGGTCTCTTTGCCTGTTAGGGCCTGAAGTTCTCGCTGGCAATATACACCGATTCCGCCCAGACGTGGCGCATGCTGCTTATCGCCCTTGTCTTGATAGATTTGCTCGTGTCCCACCTCAACAGCTCCCTCTGCGACGACGATGATGCTGAAATTCGATCCTGCCTCATCACGCTCGCGGACTTTTTCTGCCACGGATTCGATTGAGAAGGGAATCTCAGGAATGAGAATCACATCTGCTCCGCCGGCAATGCCGGAATGCAAAGCGATCCAACCCGCGTGCCTGCCCATAACTTCAAGGATCATCACACGATCGTGCGATTCGGCCGTAGTATGCAGACGATCGAGAGCTTCCGTGGCAATGTCGAGTGCGCTGATGAATCCAAATGTTAGCTCCGTGCAGGCCAGGTCATTGTCGATCGTTTTGGGGACACCGCACACTGGAATTCCGAGCCGATCAAATTCCTCCGCGATTGTGAGCGTGCCTTCACCGCCGAGTACGACCAGCGCATCGATTTCCAACCGCTTGAGATTCTCTACTGCCTCCCGGTAAACGGCTTCGGACTTGGTCCGAACACCTTCCGCAGTGTGCTCAACAAACCTTCCACGATTCCGTGTTCCCAAGATAGTTCCGCCGCGCGGCAACAAGCCTCGCACTTCCGACGGACCCAGTGGATGGGTTTTGGTTTCGCCCAACAGTCCTTCAAATCCATCTTCAATTCCGACGACGCCCATACCGTATTCGCCGGTCGCCGTCTTCACGACCGCGCGAATCACGGCATTCAAGCCCGGGGCATCCCCGCCGCCAGTCAGGATGCCAATGGTTCTGTACATGGCCGTTATTGTGGACGATTTCTTGTAAAGTGCAACCCTGATCAGCCAGTTACAGCAGGATGAAATAACAAGACTGGGATAGGCGATTCGAAGCGGATCAAGTAAGTCGACCTTAATTTGTTATTGACCCTCTTCGGTCGCTCGCGTAGCATACAATGCGATCGAAAGATGGCAAGATCTAAGCAGCCTCTCTAGCGAAAAGGCATTGGCATTTTGGAAATTGACGACGAAGCAAAAGAGATAGTTCGAGAGATAGGAACGGCAATAAACGATTCGGTAGAGAACTCAGCGAAAGTCGCCGAAGCCATCGAACGCTTGCGAGACGCGGGCTACGAGATGGAGTTGACGCTTCGACTTGAAATCGGCTTGCGTCCTCACACTGGTGAAGAAGAAGGCGACCAAGGGCAAACAATACTCGATTTGACTGACGAGGACGTGCAAGTACTCCAGCGCATGAAGATTCGGATCGATCCTGAGGAAAAGATTTAGAGAATTCTAGTCCTCGATCAATGAGCCCCACCGCTTTCGAAAAGGCGATGGGGCTTTATTGCGGGCAAGCGTGTATCGGTAGCGAGCGGGTCGCTTCGTTGGGCTTACAGAAGCGTGAGCACTGTGAAAACTCAATTACAGAACGGCGGTAGCGACCGGATTCTCCACTCAACTGTTACCCCCTCTGTCGGACATTTCTCGTTGATGTAAAAAGACACGTGATAGCGTTCGTTGAGTGCTAGCATCCGGTCGCTACCGCTCACGGTTCTGTAATTGAGTGGTGGTCAGTATTTCTGATCCGCGTTCTTGTCCGTGTCCATCTTTGGCTAAATGGTTTCCCGCTCGTTACCCGCTCGTGGTTCTGTAAGCACCTCGCCCTCCAAGCGCTGAAGAGTGACTGACACTCGCGGGATCTGCGCGCTTTTACAGAACCGCGAGCGGACCGGGGTCCCCAGCCGGGCAGCCCGGCTGGGGTGGTGGTAGCGACCGGATGCTGGCATTCAATGTGGCCATCGTTGCAGAGCCGCTCGCGGTAGCCAGCGGATGCCAGCATTCAACGTCGCCAAAACCGTTACAGAGCCGTTCGCGGTAGCGACATGCCAGACTCAACCTGCGCTGAAGTACTCATGGTAGTGGTTCACCTTGATCATATTGGACATAAGATT
>JBGPNE010000293.1:0-4665 GCA_041487335.1 Pyrinomonadaceae bacterium | reverse complement strand
GGTGCTGATTCCGATGGACGCTGATCTCCAGAACGACCCGGCGGATATCATCCGCCTGCTTGAAAAACTCGACGAGGGATACGATGTAGTGTCGGGCTGGCGCAAGAACCGCAAGGACAAGCTAATCACGCGTAAGATTCCGTCGATGATCGCCAACAAACTGATCTCCTGGATCGGAGGTGTGCCGCTTCACGACTACGGTTGTTCCTTGAAAGCCTATCGGCGCGAATCTCTGCAGGATGTGCGGCTCTATGGCGAAATGCACCGCTTCATTCCGATCTATGCATCCTGGGTAGGAGCACGCGTTTCCGAGATTCCCGTCGCGCATTATCCGCGCACGATGGGTAAGTCAAAATACGGCCTGTCGCGCACGCTCAAAGTCGTATTCGATTTAATGACCATCAAGTTTTTGGCGTCGTATCAGACAAAACCGATATACATCTTCGGCACGTTTGGCATGATCGCAATGGCTCTGTCGTTCATTGCGGGATTATGGGCCACGATCTTGAAGTTCTGGAAAGGGGTGTCCTTCATTCTGACGCCACTGCCTGTCATTACCATCGTTATGCTCGCTATTGGTGTGCAATTTCTCATGATGGGCCTGCTGGCCGAAATGCTCGTGCGCACCTATCATGAGTCGCAAGCGAAAGCGATCTATGCGGTGCGGGAGAGGATTGGATTTGAGAATAGTGATGAGTGATGAGCTGCGGCGACAGCGCCGAAGTACCACTCATTACTCATCACTCATTACTCATCACTAAAGTTACTATGTGCGGAATTACCGGTTGGGCCAATCTTGACGCTCGCACGCCTCCTCCTGACGGCGCGAAAGAGCTGCTGCATTCGATGTGCGAGCGCATGGTTCATCGCGGGCCCGATGCGGAAGGTTTCATGATCTCGAAGGGCGTTGCGCTCGGCATGCGCCGGCTCGCAATCATCGATCTTGTTAGCGGCGAACAACCCGCCTTCAACGAAGACCAGAGCATCGCCATCGTCCTCAACGGTGAAATCTACAACTATCGCGAGCTCCGAAAGGACCTCGAAAAGCGTGGCCACTCGTTCAGAAGCGCGTCGGACACGGAAGTTCTGCCGCATCTTTACGAAGAGTACGGCAAGGAGATGGTCCAGCACATGAACGGAATGTTTGCGTTTGCTTTGTGGGACGCGAAACGGCGCAGACTTTTTATAGCACGCGATCGCTTTGGCGAGAAGCCGCTCTACTGGGGTGTCTTCGGTCACACACTGCTGTTCGCTTCGGAGCCGAAGGTTTTGCTCGCGCACCCCGCGGTTAAGACCTCGCTAAATCTACAGGCACTGCGGCAGTATCTTTCGTTCGACTATGTACCCGCGCCTCTATCAATCTATCAAGGTATAAGCAAGTTGCCCGCTGCGCACACGCTAACTCTCGAAGATGGCCAAATCGAAACTCGCCCCTACTGGTGCTTGAGCTATCGAACCAAGCAACCGGTTCCGACTGAAGCTGAAGCTGCCGAGCACTTGCGCGAACTGCTGGCGGATTCAGTGCGGATGCGTTTGGTTTCAGACGTGCCGCTGGGAGTATTGCTTTCTGGCGGGGTTGACTCATCCGCAGTGACAGCCCTCGCGATCCGAGCCTCTTCTGAGCCGGTCAAAACGTTCTCCATCTCTTTCGCGGAGTCGTCATTCGATGAGTCGTCATATGCTCGCGCGGTTGCAAAGTTCCTGGGCACCGACCACCACGAAGAACGCTTGAGTGCCAATCTCGCCGCCAATCTCGTCGGGGAGATTGGTTCATGGATGGATGAGCCATTCAGTGATCCCTCACTCGTGCCAACCTATCTCCTGTCTCGCTTTACGCGCAAGCACGTCACTGTGGCGCTCGGCGGCGATGGTGGTGATGAACTTTTTGCGGGCTATCCGATGTACCGCGGACATCGTTGGGCCGAGATCTATTCACGCGTGCCGGGTATCCTCAAGACTGGAATCATCGAGCCTTTGGTCCGTCTGCTACCGGTTAGGACGAAAAACCTGTCCTTTGATTACAAAGCCCTGCGATTCATCACGGGAGCGAAATACGATCCTCTGGTGCGCCATCACGTGTGGTTTGGTTCGTTTACTCCCGAAGAGCAAACGCAGTTGCTGACCGCCGCAACACTCGCGGCAAGCGACAGCGACATCTATCGTGACGCGCGGCGGATGCTGGACGAGTGTGACGCCGAAGACGTGGTTGAGCGCATGCAGAATCTTGATACAAGGCTTTACCTTGCTGAAGACATACTGACGAAGGTCGATCGAGCCAGCATGGCTGTTTCGCTCGAGGTGCGCGCGCCTTTCCTCGACCGCCGGGTGGCGGAGTATGCCGCATCACTGCCGCCGAACTACAAACTGAGAGGCCGCAAAACAAAATACATTCTGAAGCGAGCCGTCGCGGATCTTCTGCCGCCATTTGTAACGCGCCGGAGCAAGAAGGGCTTTGGAGTGCCTGTCGCCGAGTGGTTGAAGGGAAAGCTGCGGCCGCTGGCCCGGGACCTTTTGTCTCGGGAGCGCGTGCAGAGGGCTGGTGTTTTCAATGCTGATTACGTGACGCGTCTTCAGGACGAGCACGAGCGCGGGGTGGCAAATCACCGCAAGCCGCTCTGGACTCTGCTGATGTTTGAACTCTGGCACGAGAGCTTCATCGAAACAGCACGACGGATTGAGACATCGGTGACCAGTAAGCAGTAATAAATAGATCTGTCCGTGCTTTGACCGTTCGCGTGCTGCGGCCTGGTCGTTTATGGAACCCGACTTTGAACGTGCATACGAAACTTTGCTCGAATGGTGCCGCAGACACAATTTTTCCGGATACGATCCATTCGACGCCCTGAACAGCCGGCTCTTTCAAGCAACTCCTTTCCGGCATTCCCGCATAGCCCGCCTAGCCTGGACACAGCTTTTCAAACGCTCGCCACTAAACCTCCGTGCTCTCGCGCTTGTGCCCGCCCAAAGAAATCCCAAGGGCACGGCATTGTTTGCGCTCGCAGCATTGGCCAACTATCGCAGGCTGAGAACTAAAGAAGCCGAAATCGAGGTGCGTGAGCTGCTCGATGATCTTCTCGCGATGCAGCTTAGCGGCTGGAGCGGCGCTGCCTGGGGTTATAACTTCGACTGGCAAAGCCGCAACTTCTTTGCGCCTCGCGGAACGCCAACTATCGTCCCCACTGCGTTTGCTGCCCGTGCGTGCATAGAAGCGAGTCGCGCGTTCAACGAGGAAACTTATCTCAAGACGGCGCGCAGCGCTTGTGACTTCATTCTTCACGATCTTAGTCGCAGCATCGAGACGGACGCTGAGGTTTGTTTCGCTTATTCGCCAAACAGTCAGACGCGCATCTACAACGCCAGTTTGCTCGCAGCGGAAACGCTTGCCAGCGTTGGCGCTCTCACTGGAGAGAAAGAGCTTTGCAAGTGCGCCTCGCGTGCAGCACGTTACGTAGTTCACCAGCAGCGAGAGAATGGTTCATGGGCCTATGGCGCGGGAAAAAGCCAGGCCTGGGTGGACAATTTTCACACCGGCTTTTTGCTGACTTCGCTCGCGCGAATCATTGAGCTTTGCGACAGCGCTCAGCCGGAAGGATTCAGACAAGCCCTTGTGCGCGGCTATGAATACTGGCGCACGCGCTTCTTTCTTGCGGACGGCTGGCCGAAATACTACGATGACAGGCTTTATCCTGCGGATGCGCACGCGGCCGCTACTGCGATCGTCACACTGTCGGAGTTTCGCAAATTAGACACAGACGCATTGGAGTTGGCTGAAAGGATCGCACTTTGGTCTATTCGCAACCTGCGCGACCGGCGCGGCTTCTTTTATTACCAGCGGCGGCGCTTCCTGACTATTCACACGCCGTACATGCGCTGGACTGAAGGCTGGATGCTCTATGCGCTTGGGCGATTGTTGGAGGAAGAGGGAAAGGCAGCGATAGCGAGCGGTTGAGCGGAGTAGAGAGCTGATACAACGAGGCCACTCGATACAGAACCGGGAGCGGCGTGTATGAAGACTCAATTACAGAGCCGTGAGTGACCGGGTCAAGAAACGATACCACACACTCATGGATGTACCACTCAACTACAGAACCGAGGAGCGGTAGCGACCGGGTCGTATCCGCCAGATTCAACCAGGAACTCAAGAGCGGTAAGCTGCCGGTGTAGTTAGGGTTAACACCATGTTGAGAGTTGCGTGACCGACCCGGTCGCTACGCTCCTCGGTTCTGTAGGCAGTGGCTGCGTTACGCGCGTGTTACGCTTGCAGTTCTCAAGCGGTTCTGTCCGGCATGGCTTTGCGCTCTTTACGCCCGGGCGACCTTCTATCTCTCCGACGCTTAGTTAAGGTCTCGAATTAGGAATTCCTGATAGAGGTACTTCTTAATGCCCATCTCATCTGATGTGTCACTGGCAGAAGGTGTAAGAATCTTTCAGCCGGATCTTGTCAACCTTTACGGTTGCGCCATCGGCGCGCAAACAAGAATCGGCGCGTTTGTTGAGATACAGAAGAATGCGACTATCGGAGCTCGCTGTAAGATCTCCTCGCACGCGTTCGTTTGCGAGGGCGTTACGATCGAAGACGAGGTCTTTGTAGGCCATGGCGTCATGTTCACTAACGACGTTTATCCTCGTGCGGTTAATGACGACGGCTTGCTGCAAAATGAAGCC
>JBGPNE010000292.1:0-4686 GCA_041487335.1 Pyrinomonadaceae bacterium | reverse complement strand
GTCGGGGCGGGAAAGATAGCACATCGCGTATTCGCCTAGCCACACTTTCAACTGCAATTCGACATTTTTCAACCGAATCGTAAGACGCGGACTGAAACCCGGAAACGAGAGGGACAATGGGGCCGCCGCCTCGTTGAAAAACTGACTAAGTAACCAATCTGTGAATTATCTCGACGATCCAGAAAGAGAGGGCGGCGATTATCCCTGCCGCCGGAATCGTGAGAATCCAGGCCCAGACGATACGTCCGGCAACGCCCCATTTGACCGCGGACAACCGCCGAGTTGCGCCAACTCCAACAATCGCGCCAGTGATGGTGTGCGTCGTTGAAACAGGCGTTCCTGTGAGAGTTACATAGGCGAGTGTGAGCGCAGCCCCACTTTCAGCGCAGAAACCACCAATGGGCCTTAACTTTGTTATCTTCGAGCCCATGGTGTGGACGATGCGCCAGCCACCAGACAGCGTGCCCAGCGCGATGGCCGCGTGCGCCATGAGCACCACCCACAGAGGAATGGGAGGTATTGAGCCATTCTTACCGTAAGAGAGAACACCGCCGGCAGCGAGTACAGCAGTGATTATGCCCATGGTCTTTTGTGCGTCATTACCGCCGTGGCCCAGCGAGAAAGCGGCTGCTGAGAAGAGTTGACCTCTGCGGAAAAACTTATCGACACGCCTTGGTGTAGCCCTTCTGAATATCCAATGAACGATGATCATTAGCGTGAATCCAAGGACCATTCCGATCAGTGGCGATAAAACAATAAATTTGAGCGTGCGAAACCAGACGTCTGTTTTGAGAAGGCCACTAATGCCACGGTAAGCCGCAATACCGGCTCCGGCATATCCGCCGAGCAAAGCGTGGGAGCTAGATGTAGGCAATCCCAAATACCACGTAATCAAATTCCAGATGATTGCGCCGAGGAGAGCGCAAAGGAGCACATAAAGACGCAGGTCGGCGCTGATAAGGTCCATCCTGACGCCGTCGCCAATAGCTTTCGCAACCCGGGTTCCGAAAACGGCAAAGGCTACGAAGTTGAAGAAAGCGGCCCAGACTACGGCCAGCCCGGGCGAGAGCACTCGTGTCGATACGACCGTGGCTATGGAATTCGCCGCATCGTGAAAACCATTGATGTAATCGAAAATGAGGGCGATTACGATCAAAACAATAACAAAGGCAAAAGTAGCTGTCATATGGGGAGCTGGTCAGTTGTCAGTAGTCAGTTGTCAATAGTCACTTGCTGGGTTGTCATAGTCAGCCGTCGCAGTGTCTTGTTGTTCCTTCCCAGACTCTAGCTTGTTATAGCTCCAGTCCGGCTGAGCGCTTTGGCCATTGAGGACGAATGAGCGGGCCACTGGCAACTAACTACTCACACTGACCACTGGCCCTAGGTATGTTTGATGATTACGCTTTCTATAATGTTGGCAACGTTTTCACACCGGTCGACTGCCGCTTCCAGCTTTTCATAAACTTCCTTCCACTTAAGCACAGTGAGTGCATCATGCGATTCATGAAACAGCTCGGCAATTGCGGCGTGGTAGATATCGTCACCTTCGTTCTCAAGTCGATGGATTTCTACTAGTCTTTGCGTCACATTCTTCGGCCGCTGAAGGGTAGCAACAATCTCTTTGAGTTGATCCGCCATGCGCTCGATCACATCCGCGAAATCTCGCGCATAGTCTGTGATCTCATGGATGTCGAAGATAATGATCGCTCTGGCGGCGTCGTCAATCAGATCCACAATATCGTCAAGCGCGGTTGACATCATGTAGATGTCTTCACGATCGAAAGGCGTGATGAAAGACTTGTTAAGACGAGTAGAAACGTTGTGAGTCAGTTCGTCGCAGGCGTGTTCCAACCCCTTTATGCGCTGCGCATACTCCTGGTAGTCATGGTTCTTGTCTGCCAGCATCTCCTTAAGTTCGCGCGCAGCCGCGGAGATGTAAAGCGTCATCTGTATAAAGAGATCGAAGTACTGCTCCTCTTTAGGCAGAAAGTTTAGAATACCCATTTGCGCGTTTAGACTCCAATCATTTGCTGCTTCGAAGAACCGGCAATATAGCCTAGAGAGGGACTAATGTCCATGTAAACGTCATCTGAACGCCGCCTGAAGTCTTTAAAGGTTATCTCTCTGTCTCTCCCGAGACTTGCCAAAGCCGTGCGTACTCGTATATCAAAGCTGCCGTACATGACGAGCAAACCGCATTTCGCTGAGGTGGTTAATCTCCTTCACCTCGAATCTGAAGCAATCGCACAAACCGCCACTCGGCTGGATCAACATCAGGTTGAGCGGGTCATAGAACTGCTCGCTGGCTGCAAAGGCAAAGTTGTGACTCTGGGAGTGGGTAAGTCTGGCATCATTGCGCAGAAGATCGCCGCTACGATGACCAGCACTGGCACCGCCGCCTTACACCTTCACCCGTCAGACGCGCTTCACGGCGGTATCGCGATTGTGAGTTCGGAGGATGTCGTGATTGTGCTGAGCAACAGCGGTGAGACGGATGAGATCATCGAAATGCTGCCTTACCTCAGGCACCGGCATGTACCGATCATTGCAATCGTCGGCAATCTCAACTCAACTCTCGCTCGTCGCGCCGAGGCCGTGCTCGACGCATCCGTGGATCAGGAAGCCTGCCCGCTAAATCTCGCTCCTACGACGAGCACAACAGTAGCGCTCGCGATTGGCGATGCCCTGGCGATGACTTTAATGAGCGTGAAGGGGCTTACGCCTAATGATTTTGCGATCAACCATCCTGCGGGTCGGCTGGGAAAACGTTTAACTCTGAGGGTCGCGGATCTGATGCACAGCGGCGTTGAGAATCCAACCATTGAAGTCGGCTCGACTTGGATAGAGGTCGTAAAGGCGATCAGCAACGGAGGATTAGGCGCGGTCAATGTAGTGGATACGCAAGCGCGTCTCGTGGGAGTTATCACGGACGGCGATCTACGGCGCACCATTCAGCGCCTCGATCATGCCGCCCTCGAAAATCTTACCGGCGCGGAGATCATGACACGGAATCCTGTCGTGGCACAGCCCGAGCTGCTCGCCTACGATGCTCTCCAATTAATGGAAGATCGGCCCTCACAAATATCAGTCCTACCGGTCGTTGACGGGGAGCGAGTTTGCGTGGGCCTGGTTCGACTGCACGACATTGTGCGCAGTGGCTTGTAGTCTTTCGTCCTCTGCGGTCCTGGCTTCTCCGGCGCTTATAACTCTTGTGCGGCTTTCGCCAGATGGGCGAGGCCAGCCCGAACCGGCATATCAACGATATCCCAGGCTGAACGAATGCGCAGGAGCTTTGACATCAATCCAGCATGCATGATGTGTCCGCTGCGCTCCGCTGTCACGCAGCCAAGAATCGGCATCCCCAGCAAGGCAAGATCTCCAACGATGTCCAGAATCTTGTGACGCACAAACTCGTCTTTGAAGCGCAAGCCCGTCTGATTCAACATGCCATCAGGCGTGAGGACAATGGCATTATCCAGCGACCCGCCGCGGATGAGGTTTGCCCGGCGCAGCGCCTCAATCTCTTCCGTGAAACCAAAGGTGCGCGCGGCAGCTATCTCGCGGCCGAACGCTCCGTCGTTCAGTTGAATCGAAAACCGCTGCACTCCAATCATCGGATGAGGGAAATCAATCAAACAGTCGATCTCGTAGGCATCCGCCGGTTCAACGCTGATCCTGCGGTTACCTTGCTCAAATGATACCTTCTCTCTTACCAGGAGTGCCCGGCGCGCGAGTGGCTGCTCGACAATCCTCGCTTGCTCGATCATCTCGACAAAAACCTCCGCCGAGCCATCCAGGATCGGAATCTCAAGATTGTCGACTTCAATAAAGACGTTGTCGACGCCAAACCCGCGTAATGCCGACAACAGGTGTTCCACCGTTGAGAGCATTACTCCCGTGCGCATCAACGTGGTTGCGTAACCGCAATGTGCGACTGATTCAACCGTGGCCGGAATCTCAAACCCGCCGAGGTCCGTCCGCCTGAATACATAACCTGTATCCGGCGGCGCCGGAAGGAGTCGCACGTGCACGGGCACTCCAGTGTGCAATCCAATTCCGTCGGTCTCAACCGGCGAACCGATTGTGGTCTGCTTTATCAAAGCTGGTAGAACCCCTCACAATTAACAAATTCATCAATCGCGATCGCGGACGCAATGGCTGTGCCATTTAAAAACATCGGAATATTGAGGTTTGGACCCCGTGGCTGTAGCACACGCACAACGGATGCGGTAATGGTTGATGTAGAGATGCAACACTTTGGTAGTGTCTTAATAGATACAGGGCAACCACCCAACTACAGAACCGGAAGCGGTAGAGTGAAAACTCAGAAATTGAGAGCTGCAACCGTAACACGCGCGTAACGCAGCCACTGACTACAGAACCGAGGAGCGGTAGCGACCGGGTCGTTCACGCAACTCCCAACTTGTTGTTAACCCTAAATACACCGGCAGCTTACCGCTCTTGAGTTCCTGGTTGAATCTGGCGGATACGACCCGGTCGCTTCGACCACCCCAAGCGGGCTGCCCGCTTGGGGACCCCGGTCCGCTCCACGGTTCTGTAGTTGAGTGGTACATCCATGAGTGTGTGGTGTCGTTTCTTGACCCGGTAGCTCGCGGTTCCGTAGTTGAGTGGTTTCATCATTGAAGCCAGCACCAAATTCAGACACTACCCGGCCAGGCGGTATCT
>JBGPNE010000291.1:0-4696 GCA_041487335.1 Pyrinomonadaceae bacterium | reverse complement strand
CTGTTGCGGCAAATGGAAGTTCGCGCGTGTAACTCGTCTGCTCGCTGTCCTCAGAACGAAATCCGGCAAGTAGATCGAAAACGTTGTCGGTGGTGATACCCGCGGCTTCCCTGGTCAGACAAATGGGTAGCCGTAGCTCAAAAAAGCGCAACCCTTCAGCGGTTGTCACCCGCCTCAATTCTTTAGTCGCTTCTCCATCAAACGGCGATTCCGCGTCCACGAGTATGCGCAGCAGTCGCGGCTGGTCCTGCTGGTCAAGGGTGTCAAGCACTAGCTGTACGCGGTCGGCCAGAAATTTTTCAAACTGCGCTTCCACGGGATAAGTGATTCGGCCGAGACATCCGACCGACTCACCTTCGCCAGCAGTCTCCAGAGGCAGACAGGCCGGGCAACTCCCGCAGACGGTAGTTTCAGCCTGTATGAGTTCTACTTCCTCCCGAGCTTGTTCCACCCACGTAAGCTTGTCATCGGAAGGTGTGCTGGTGTCACCAGTTGTCAGGCGCGTGTGTAAATTGCTCAGCCTCCCCCATTCGCGAAGATGCTTTTCTGGGTAGCGTGCGCGCAGCGCGCATGGATAATGGACGGCGAATTCTAAAGACACATGTTTCCGCTTTCTGTTTGACGCGCGACCCAATTTCGTTTCAAATCACTAACACACAGTCGCGCAATGGAGCAAGCAAAGCTGATTCTGCCCCGCTTTCCGCCCGGCCCGAAGAGAACTATTCCCTTCTCCGGCCTGCTCGCTTATCGTCGCGGACCGCTGCGGTTCTTCCAGAATCTTGCGCAAGAGTTTGGAGACATTTCGTATTTCCGGCTCGGGCCACAGCAAGCGTTTTTTCTGAATCACCCGGACTATATCAAAGACGTTCTGGTAACCAATCACCAGAATTTCATGAAAGGACTCGCACTGCAGCGAGCAAAGCGTCTGCTGGGTGAGGGCCTGCTCACGAGCGAAGGTGAGTTTCATCGCAGGCAGCGGCGTCTGGCTCAGCCGGCATTTCACCGTCAGCGAATCGCTTCTTATGCGGCAGTGATGACTGACTACGCTGCTCAAGCCCGGGAACGTTGGCGCGACGGTGAGACGCTGGATATGTCGGAGCAGATGATGCGACTGACTCTGGCAATTGTGGGGAAGACACTGTTTGATGCAGATGTCGAGTCTGACGCCAGGGAAGTGGGCGCAGCCATGAGCGTCGTGATGGATCTCTTCAATACTGTAACGATCCCTTTCTTTGAGTTATTGCAGAAGCTTCCCTTGCCGCAGTTGCGCCGTTTCGACCGCGCCAAAGCAAAGCTCGACGCGATCATCTATCGCCTGATTGAAGAGCGGCGACGAAGCAGTGAGGATCGCGGCGACCTTCTTTCGCTGTTGCTGCTGGCCCGAGATACGGAAGGCGATGGCGGCCAGATGACCGACGCACAGTTGCGCGACGAAGCGATGACCATCTTCCTCGCTGGTCACGAAACGACAGCCAATGCATTAGCGTGGACGTGGTATCTGTTGTCGCAAAACCCGGCCATAGAAGCAAAGCTGCACGAAGAGATCGCGGCAGTGCTGGGAGCGCGATTGCCAGCTTTCGAGGATGTTGCGCAACTGAAATATACCGAGATGGTGCTGACTGAATCGATGCGCCTTTTTCCTCCGGCCTGGGCGCTTGGTAGGCTGGCCTTGAACGACTATGAAATCGCCGGATACGTCGTGCCCAAAAAATCACTTGTGCTGATGAGCCAGTACGTTATGCATCATGATTCACGATATTTTCCCGATCCAGGGCGATTCGATCCTGAGCGCTGGACTCCGGAAGCGCGCGAAGCAAGACCGCAGTTCTCCTATGTCCCCTTCGGTGGCGGCCCGCGCCGTTGCATCGGCGAAGGCTTCGCGTGGATGGAGGGAATACTTCTGATCGCCACCCTGGCCCAGCATTGGCGGATGCGACTTGTGCCCGGTCATCCCGTGGCCCTCAAACCAGTGATTACGCTCAGACCGAAATATGGGATGCGAATGATAGTGACTAGAAGGCGTTAACCCGAAGGTTTTGAATAACTGACGAGGGAAAGCGTCCGATGGGTCACTATGGAAAGTTACCGGGGTCCCCAGCCCCGGGGTCCCCAGCGCGGCAGCCGCGCTGGGGTGGCAAAGGGGCAGCCCGGCTGGGGTGGTGGTACGGTCCCTTGAGGTTAGTGTTTTTGGTGTGCCTGAAGGTAATCACGCCATATATTGAGCATCACCTGATCTTCATCTGAAGAATTACCAAATTTCAGGCCGAAGCCCATTGTAGGGAGGTAGTAGGCCACTTCGCCCCATAACTGTATGCGTCTTCCGTTCGGCAACTGCATCGCGAGTTTCATCGGTTCGTTGCCCGGTTCTTCAACTTGGGCTTGGACGAAACATCCGCCAACGCTACAGTTAACGATGGTTCCCTCATGGACGCCTGATGTTGTTTCCCATTGCGCAAGTAAATTCAGGTCTACGCGCTCTGATTTTCTTCGCTCTTCCATAGTGGTTAGCTCCAAAGTTATTTAGCCTCCTCTGCAAATGTGACTCTGTTTATTTCGCGTAAGGTAGTAAGTCCGGCGAGGAGCTTTTGTAACGCTGATGCACGCAAGCTTGATAACCCTTCGGCTTGGGCGGCACGGCGTATTTCCGAAGCAGGCCGGCGTTCGGCGATCATATCCCGGATATTGTCCGTCAAACCGAGCAACTCGTGAATCGCTGTCCGCCCCCGAAACCCAGTATGATTACAATAGTCGCACCCAATACTCGTGTAATAAATGCGGTTGCGGTATTCCTCAGGGCGTAGTCCCGACTGCAGCAGTTCTTCATCTGACGGGCGATGTGGCCGCTTGCAGGCCGGGCAGATCAGGCGCACGAGCCGCTGCGCCAGCACGCAGTTGAGCGACGAGACAAAGTTATAAGGCTCGACGCCCATGTTCAGAAAACGTCCAATCACGTCGATGACGTTGTTGGCATGTACGGTGGTGAAGACGAGGTGGCCAGTCAGCGCGGATTGAATGGCGATCTGCGCTGTCTCGGGGTCGCGGATTTCGCCGATCATGATTTTATCGGGGTCGTGGCGCAGGATGGAGCGCAAGCCCCGCGCAAACGTCAAGCCCTTCTTTTCGTTGACCGGAATCTGCGTGATGCCCTGCAACTGATACTCGATCGGGTCTTCAATCGTGATGATCTTGTCTTCAGTATTTCTGATCTCGTTGAGTGCGGCGTACAGAGTGGTCGTCTTGCCCGACCCCGTAGGGCCGGTAACTAGCACCATTCCGTAAGGCTCGGCAATGTACTGGCGAAACTTTGGTAGATCCTCTTCAGAAAAACCGATCACATCAAGTCGTAAATTGCGGAACTCCTCGTTAATCTGCTCCTTGTCAAGGATACGAATCACGGCGTCTTCGCCATACCCGGTCGGCATGATCGAGATGCGGAAGTCAACGTTACGTCCCTTGTAGCGAACGCGGAAGCGGCCGTCCTGTGGCACGCGACACTCGGCGATATCGAGTTCCGACATCACCTTGATGCGCGAGATCAACCTATTGTGATAAGCCAAATCAATCGGATCGACCTTTTCATAGAGTGCTCCGTCGATGCGAAACTTGACATAAACTGCCGTATCGCCCGTCTCGATGTGAATGTCTGAGGCGCGAGACTCCAGGGCGTTAAAGCCGATAGTGTCAACGAGCTTGATGATCGGAGACATCTCGGCGTCAGTGGCGAGCCGGTCAAGGTCAAGCACCTCTTCGCCGTTTTCGGTCTCTTTGACTAATGAGATCCGGAAATCCGAGGCCGCTTCTCGCAGCACGCGTTGCGTTGTGTCGCCTTTTCGCAGAACAAGGTCAATCGCCCCTGCCGTTGTCACATAAGGCACAATGCGAGTCTGTAGCGCGCTAGCCAACTCATCCATTCTCTGAAGATCTGTAGGATCGGCTATTGCAATATGGAGTCGCTTGCCATCTCTCCGCAAAGGCACGAACTGATAACGTAGCATGAGCTCGACAGGCAACTCATTCACAAGCTCATTTTGTATGGGGGAACTTCCCTGAGAGGGAAACAGATCGACGTAAGGATAGCGGTAACGCCGGGCCAGAGCGCGTGCTTCGCATACCTCTGGTGGCTCTTCGAAAGAAGCTGCCGTCATATTCGACAACCAGGCGTCAATAGCTTCGGCAAATATGCCGCTTAATTCCGCGGCCTCATCTTTAGATCCCTGCCGAAGATCCATCAGCGCTACGCCATCGTCTATTTCGCTGTCAGAGGCAGCTAGCCCCGGAGTTTCCTCAGCTACTTGTGACATAATTCATAATTGAAACCCTGTACCGAATTACTGGTTCGGACAAGGTTTATGTGAAAAGTGGGGGATTGCTGGCAAGACGCAATCGGGGCGAGCGAAAGAAGCAACCGGCAAAGGGCTGACACAAGGTCACCGACCAGCTAAAGCCATTGTATCACGGTTTAACAATCTTAGCGGACGTCTGACGGTGAAGTTTCTTCGGCCTTTCCGTCTTTCCTAAAGCAAATCACACGCTTTTTGTGGGGCCGGAACCAGGCCAGGCATTCATGCTCCTACGAATGTTGGGCGTGGCTCAGGCGGCGACATCAACATAAGCGGAATAGCTGCTCGGCTCAGGACCTGAATAGCCCTCCTGTTTTAACCCCTCTATGTGGAATTCGACCGCGAGCTGGACATTG
>JBGPNE010000290.1:0-4716 GCA_041487335.1 Pyrinomonadaceae bacterium | reverse complement strand
GCGGTAATCGTGTCTCTGATTGCTGTCGTGATGCTCTACTTCATCAACCGCTTCGGCCGACTAAGATGGTAGGGGATAGTTCACCACGAAGACACAGAGGACACTGAGCTCGCAGAACGAAATAGAAAGCCGCTGCTCTCTTCGAGCAGCGGCCTATCGCCCGCTAAAAGCGGGCGCAAGGCCGGTGGCGCTCGACAAACTAAAGTTTGTCGGACTGTCAGCTCAGAAAGCCGCGAAACTTGGCTTCGCTTGATGCATAGCCGGGAAATACCGCTTGTAGGTTTTCAGTTCCCAGATGCTTCTTGGCAACCTCACCAAAGACGTCTCGGAAGTCTGTCGTAAGAGCGAGATCGCGACCTTCATACAGTTGCTCGCTCTTCAGACCAGGCCACTGTCCGTAGATCTTGCCGCCACGAACGCCGTTGCCAACCACAAAAATCGCATTGGCGTGACCGTGATCGGTTCCGCGATTACCATTCTCTCTTACAGTGCGCCCGAATTCGGACATCGTCAGAATCACAACGTCGTCCATCCGCTGGCCCAGATCTGTTGCCAGAGCGGAAATGCCGCCCGAGAAGTCTTGCAGACGTTGAGCAAGCTGCCCGCGCGAATTACCTTCGTTCACGTGTGTGTCCCAACCGCCGATATCGGTGAATGCTACTTCCAGACCGACACCCGCCTTGATCAGTTGCGAAATCTGAAGGAGCGAATTGCCAAACGGAGAGCGTGCATACTGAGCGCCGTTCTCGGGCTGGTATTGACTCGGGTTTACCTTCTTCAGGTAATTAACTGCCTCGAACGTCTCTTTTCCCGTGCCACCCAGCACGTCGTTGACTGTTTGATCGTAGATGGCTTCAAATCCTCCCTGCACGCTTGCTGAGGATCGACCAGCGCGAATCGTGAAGTCAGCAAGATTCGAAATTGCCAGAGTTGGCGCCTTGCCCTGCAGAATTCGCGGCATAGTTTGCGTTAGGGAAACTGCCCTGAAGAGCGAACGAGCGGGATCGGTTTTGCTCTGCAGGTAACGATTGAGCCAGCCGTCCGCAGTTGACTTCACACCCGGCGTTCCGGACTCCATGTAGTCTTGCGCATCAAAGTGAGACCGCGTGTTGTCTGGGGAACCGACGGCGTGCACAATCCCGAGCCGCTTAGAATCCCAGAGCGGCTTGAAAGAGCCGAGCGCCGGATGCAGGCCAAAGAACCCGTCGAGGTTTATCGCGGCTTCGGCGCTTCCTGATTCTGGTTTCGGAATAGCGATTGACGGACGCAGATCGTAATAGTTGCGCTCACCAAATGGCACGACCATGTTCAGACCATCCACCGCGCCGCGTTGAAAGATCGCGATCAGAGTTTTCCTGCGACCACCCGTGATGCGCTCACGCATCTGCGCGAGCACAGCGCGCTCGAGAAACGACGGCGCGGCAAGTGAAACTCCGATGCTTGCGAGAGCGATTCCACCCGACTTCAAAAAGAATCGTCTATTCATACCTAACCTCAACGTTACCTATCACCTATCACTCATCCCTTCTCTTCACTGCCTTTGAAACTCCGGCGAACCCAGTATCAATCCCACAATCTTCGTTACAGGATCTGCGATGTTAGCGTCCGCACGGGCCAACTCACGACCTCGAGCCTGCGCGCCTCTCATATCCACGGGCATGTTGTCACCCATGTTTTCTCGGGTCTTTACCGCCTCTGGGTTCATGGTCTGAGCCGCAACGGCGGCCTGCTCGTTCAGTTGTTTCATGAGCGTTTCTTTAGTCTTCGCGGAGATGTCTCCCGCGATGATCAAATTCAAGAAACGATCCATGATTTGCGCTTTGTCGAGAGGTTGCGAATTTGGCGTCGTGGCAAGAAAGCGCTTGAGGTCAACGCGCGTTCCGGGGATTCGATTGTTAGCGAGAGTCAGACCAAAGTTTAACCGCTCGAGCAGGCCACCAGTGTTGACCCAGCTTTCGGCTGTATCCGAATAGCCGTTCGGCGTTTGGAACCCGTAAAGCGGCTCGCCCATGCGAGCGATCCACTGATGCAGTTGTGACCCGCCGTTGGTCTCGGCGCCAAGTGTTCGGATTGCGCTGATCGCCAGCTCAAATGGTCGCTTCACTTTTGCACGATAAGCTTCAGGCGAATTGAACTCTGGAGAGAAGAAGATCGATTTCAACGTCTCGCGAATATCGCCATCGCTCCTGGTAAACGCCGCCGCGACGCGGTCAACTAGAGCCGGCGGCGCATTGTCCATTACAAAATGCCTAACGAGCTTCGTCGCAATGAACTTCGCCGTCGCAGGATGGTAGGCGAGTATGTCGAGCACCATCAGGCCATCTTTCATTCCGCCCCCCGCAGGAATCTTGTGGCCCAGTACAGTCTTTTCGCCCTCGTCGTGCTGACGCGGATTGAAATAAAACTTGCCCGCCTTATCGCGGGCCGCATCGCCCATCAAGGCTGCCGCGGCAACACCGCCGCCACGTGGCGCAAATATTGTCCAGCCGGTGAAGCAGCGCGCAACTTCCTGCACGTCCTTCTGGGTGTACCCGCCATCGACTCCGAGTGTGTGCAACTCCATCAACTCGCGCGCGTAGTTTTCATTGATACCGCGTTTCGGCTGCTGGGCCGCGTTGCCTGGACGCTGCGGCATATTCGCTCCCGCCGGACCTTGCGGCCTGTTCGCTGCGGAGCTGCCCTGCTGCCGCCGCATGTTCGGATAACGATCCATGAGGCGATCAGCTCTGCCGCGCCCTCCCATCAAAATCCTGAGGAGCGAATCACGCTGGACGCCGCGCTTCCACCCCAGCAGGGCTGCCCCGCTGGGGACCCCGCGCTGGCCGGCTCTTTGCCCCGCAGCAGCGTTTGGACTTACGCTCTGGTAATTGTCGAGGTAGAAAAGCATCGCCGGGCTCTGCGCCGTAGCTAACAGCAGATCGGAAAACTTGCCCATCGAATGCGGCCGGATCGTGTCGCGGTCATAGGAAACGAGCAACCAACGATCAGCGCCCTTGCCCGCAAACACGTTGAAGTGATTGGTCCAGAAATCAACCATCACCTCCTGCAACTGCCGCTCGCTATAGACCGCTCTAAGAATTCGTGAAGCCTGTAGCTCAGCGGTGATTCGCTGCGGCGGCTGCAATCCATTCTGCATGTAGTATTCGCGAACGGCGCGTCGGTATGCTTCGTTGTCTTGCGGTTGCGGCCCGGGTTGATTGCCCTTCGCCGCATTGTCATTCTTCGCCATCGACTCCGGCGTCATGGCTTCTCCAGCACCTGGCTGCGACGGATTCTGCGTTGCTGCATTCCCGGTACCCTTTACTCTGTTTTTCTGTGCCTCAGCCAGATCGGCCGGCAGGTCGCCACGGCGTTGAAGCTGCTTCAGAAGTTGGCCTGGCTGGGGAAACTTCTCGTACAACTCGGCAGTGGTCATCGAAAGCGTTGCCAGGTCCTTGACCTTTGCTTCCGCTGCCGCATCAACAATCTTTTCGGGGTGGAGTTGCTGATTGATGTAATTTTCAAGGCCCATCGCTTTGACGCGCTCAACGTCACCCGGCCGCGCGCCGAATCCAAGCCGGTTTAGCAGATGCAGAATTCGCTGCTCCTCCGTTAGCCTCGCGGCTTGGCGCTGCTGTTTCTGCCCCGCGCCCAAATCCCGTGGGAAAGCTGCGAAGGTGCTCGCAAGCAGCGCCACTGCAGATATGAGCGCAAATCCGCGAGCCGCATTCCCTCTTGAAAAGTTACGTCTTAGTTTGGAAATTCTCATAATCAGGACCGTTACCGGGATTCAATGACTCCGGAATCTGAGGAGACGGGCATTCAGCTTTGAATTAAAGCGATTACCGTCTCTGGCATTACTTTAGACGCTCAAACGGCCAAAATGGTTGAAAAAGGCTCGCTTCCGAGCGGCGAGCTTCTCAAGGGAAGCGAACGATCAGACGGCGCAGTTCTGCCTGTCGGTCGTGGGAAACTGACGGCACTCTTGTTACCATCCCTATCTACTGCGCGAACACCGAAAAAATAATTGTCTTTCGACATGCCCTTCAGTGCGTAGCTCGAGAGAGACCAGCTAGCGGATTGTGTGCTCAATGTTGCGAGCGTCAATCTCTTGGACAATTCGCACTATCTGGGGACGTCTCGCAGGAGCCCGCGTTTGCGATAAGCGCTCTTGTTGAGTCGAATTTCTCGCTTGGGCTTTGCCTCGCTCTTCGTTTGGGCTCCTACTGAAGATGTTACCAGCAAGAGAGTGGGAATCAGGGCCAGGAGTGTTACCGTCGAGATTGTGATTCGAAGGCTAAAGTTCATATTCCGCTGCCCGACCGCAGTCTGGCACCTGGAGCCTTCATCTTGCTTTCTCCTATATCAACCTTGGCGTGGCCCATCCGTAGAATTGATTACCGTCCACGTTCGGAAGTTTCCCTGTAAACGGGAGAGAAAGTTCGTGTCGTATTCTCAGTGACGCTTGGCATAGGCTCAAGTCGGGGCGGCAGCTGGTGTTGCGAAACCCCTCTTCCAATCACAGGTCTGACGGACTGCGTCAGAGTCGGAGATTCTCGTTGCAGACTAAACATCTTTGACCAGAAGCGAATCAGCAGTGCTGTACAGCCAAATAGTGTGGCCATGCCGAAGAGAACGATCCAGGTGATCGCGGCCGGATGAAGGCCCATCCCCACGAACTCAGACGCGCCACCAAAGATGATTCCGAGTCCCCCAGTTACCGTCAGTCCCAGAACG
>JBGPNE010000289.1:0-4717 GCA_041487335.1 Pyrinomonadaceae bacterium | reverse complement strand
CTGGAGCCTGGGGGTTGTGCTTCATCAGTTGGTGACTGGAAACGTGCCCTTTGGCGGAGACACGAAGAGCGACGTCATTGCCTCGATACTGAAAACAGAGCCGCCGCCGCTTGTCCATGAAGCGGAGGCGGTGCCCCGCGAACTGGAACACATAGTCAGCAAGGCGCTGCGCAAGAACCGCGACGATCGCTACCAGCACATCAAGGACCTGTTGATTGATCTGAAAGACTGCAAACAAGAGTTGGAGTTTCTGTCAAAGCTGGGAGGATCGCTCGCCCCAGAGCAGGCCGGCAGGCAAGTGTCGTGGCAGTCTGCGCGCAGCGCCGCTGTTGAGACGAGCGGCGTAACCGACCTCCACACAACTTCGAGTGCCGAGTACATCGTCAATGAGATTAAGCGCCACAAGCTCAGTGCAACAACCGCTCTTGTTGTTTTGATTGGTTTGGTAACGTTTGGTCTTCTTGGCTACTCACGCTATTTTGCCGGCAGCGACCAGACAGGCATCGATTCTCTTGCGGTCTTGCCCTTCGCAAACGGCACTGGCGACGCGGAAATGGAGTACCTATCCGATGGCCTGAGCGAAAGCTTGATTAACAATCTCTCGCAGGTACCACGGCTAAAGGTGATCGCCCGAAGTTCTGCCTTCCGATACAAAGGCAAAGAGACCAACGCCGAGGAAGTGGCCCGCGCGTTAGGCGTGAAGAGCATTCTGACCGGAAGAGTCTTGCGGCACGGCGAAAACCTGCAAATCAGCGTCGAGTTGATGGATGCACGAGATAAGACGCACGTGTGGGGCGCCCAATACAATCGCCGAGCGACCGACCTGGTAGCCGTGCAACAGGAGATTGCCCAGGAAATCTCGCGCAACCTGCGACTCAAGCTTTCAGGCGCCGAGCAAACCCGCGTCAGCAATCTGCACACCTCAAACGCCGAAGCCTATGAGCTCTACCTCAAAGGCCGCTTCTACTGGAACAAACGCACGGGCGAAGCACTGAAGAAAAGCGTCGACTATTTCAATCAAGCAATAGAAAAAGATCCGAGTTATGCTCTGGCGTATGTCGGGCTTGCCGATGCCTACGTCGTGATCCCGTTCTTTTCCGTTGGTTCGCCACAGGATTCTTACCCCAAGGCCAAAGCGGCCGCGCGGCGCGCGCTGGAGATCGACGATACGCTCGCCGAGGCGCACACAGCATTGGCCGCCGCCCTGATGGACTACGATTGGAATTTGCCCGAATCAAATAGAGAATTTGAACGAGCGATCGAGCTCAATCCCAACTACGCGAACGCTCATCACTGGTACGCCAGAGAGAATCTGACGATCATGGGGCAATTCGACAAGGCTCTGGCTGAAATGCGGCGGGCGCAGGAGCTTGATCCGCTGTCGTTGATAATCAATGCGAACTTTGGCAAGGCTTACTTCAACGCGCGACGTTACGACGAAGCCATCCAGCAACTTCGTAAGACGGTTGAGATCGACCAGGGCTTTTTCGTGGCGCATCATTATTTGGGCTCTGCTTATGCGATGAAGGGCGCTTTTTCAGAAGCGCTCCTAGAATATCAGAAGGCACACCAACTGAATGATGATCCCCACGTGGTGGCCCTAACGGGACGCCTCTATGCGGTGTCTGGCAAGAGAGCGGAGGCGCTGAAGACGCTCGCGCAACTGAAGGCGATTGCGAGACAACGCTATGTTGCTGATTACGCCATGGCGCTGGTCTATGCGGGACTCGGCGAGAAAGACCAGGCGTTCGGGTTGCTTGAAAAGAGTTACCGAGAGCATACCGTAGATATGCTCACTCTTTACTATGATCCGCTCATCGACAACCTCCGATCAGATGCGCGCTTCGCCGACTTGCTGCGGCGCGTCGGATTGAAGTGAGCAAGCTGGGAAGTACTGCTAAGACAACGCCGAGATAAAGAAGGGCGTACCGGATGGAAGAAACCCTGTCTATTGGAGCGACTATCGCTCACTACCGCATCCTCTCGCTTCTCGGCGTGGGCGGGATGGGTGAGGTGTATCTGGCCGAAGATACGCAACTCGGACGGCGTGTGGCGCTGAAAGTCCTGACCGCGGAGCTAAGAGATAAAAAGGAACAGTTGCAACGTCTTGAGCAGGAGGCGCGCGCGGCCTCGGCTTTGAATCATCCAAACATTTTGACGATTTATGAAATTGGCGAATCGAACGATGTGCGCTTTATCGCCGCCGAGTATGTAAGCGGAGAAACTCTGCGCGAGTGTCTTGGGCGAGAAAGATTCACGGTTTCCGAAACGCTCGACATTACGATGCAAATCGTGGCCGCGCTCGAAACCGCACACCAGGCCGGCATCGTGCACCGCGACGTCAAACCGGAAAACGTCATTTTGCGCAAAGACGGTTTAGTCAAACTGCTGGATTTCGGCATCGCGAAACTCGCGGAAAGGCCCATGGAGGACCTCGAGACTGAAGCCCCAACCCGAGAATTCGTCAAAACCAGTCCCGGCACGGTGATGGGCACAATGAGTTATATGTCACCCGAACAGGTGCGCGGGCAAACTGTTGACGCGCGCGCGGACGAGTGGAGTCTGGGGGTGATGCTATACGAAATGCTCACCGGACGCTTGCCGTTTACGGGCGAAACCGCGAGCGACACAATCGCGGCCATCCTCAAGACCGAAGCTGAACCGCCGGCAAATCTCCAGGCAGAGATTCCCGCGGAACTCGAACGAATTGTTTTGAAAACTCTGCGGAAGAACGCCGAAGAGCGCTATCAACACATCAAAGACTTGCTGATTGATTTACGCGACCTCAGGCAAGACTTGGAATTTGAGGCGAAACTGGAACGGACGAGCACGCCCGATGGTCTGGTGGCGCCGTCTTCAAGCAGGCGAGTGACCGGTGCGCAGATTCCGTCTCGACGCAGTGCTCCGAACCTGATACACGCGACATCAACAGCCGAATATTTCATCAGCGAAATTAAGCAGCACAGGCGCGGTGTATTGGTGGGCCTGGCTATCCTGCTGACAGTCGCGATAGCCGCTGTTTACTTTGGTTACTCTCGTTACTTCCATGAGGCCGGCGGCGCGGCCATTGACTCCATCGCCGTCCTGCCCTTCGTTAGTCAAAACCGCGATGCAGCCACGGAGTACCTCGAGGACGGTTTGACGGAAAGCATCATCATTTCCCTTTCGCGTCTGCCGCAACTGCGAGCGATGGCCCGGAGTACGATGTTTCGTTATAAGGGGCGCGACGTCGACCCGCAAACAGTCGGCAGAGAATTGGGTGTGCGCGCCGTGCTCACGGGCAGAATATTGCAGCAGGGCGACAGCTTGATCATCAGCGCGGAATTGGTCAAGGTGGCAGACGGAACGCAACTCTGGGGTGAGCAGTATAGTCGACGGCCGGCTGATTTGCTCGCAATGCAGCAGGAGATCGCGCGGGAGATTTCCCAACACCTGCAACTCCGGCTTTCAGGCGACCAGGAGCGGCAACTGAACAAAGGTGGTACCAGCGACAATGAGGCGTACCAGCTCTACTTGCGCGGCCGGTATGCCTGGAACAAGCGAACCGCGGACGACATCAGAAAAGCGATTGAGCAGTTCCAGCAGGCGATAGACAAAGACCCGAACTACGCTCTCGCTTTCGCCGGCCTCGCGGACTGTTACCTAACCCAAGGGACCTATGCCGGTACGCCCACAACGGAGGTGCTGCCGCGGGCCGAAGCTGCCTTGCGGCGGGCGCTCCAACTTGACGATTCCATCGCTGAGGCCCACGCGACGAAAGGATTTGTCCACATCTATTCGCTGGAGTGGGACGAGGCCGAAAAGGAATTCCAGCGGGCTATCAGCCTCAACCCAAACTACCCGACCGCTCACCATTGGTACTCTGAGTATTTCCGCATCATGAGGCGTTTTGCCGAGCAGGCTCAGGAGATCAAACGCGCGCAGGAACTCGACCCGCTTTCACCTAGCATGGGAGCCAACCTCGGGCGAGCGTATCTGAACCTGGGCGACACGGACGCAGCCATCAAAGAATGCAAGCGGGCGCTCGAACTCAACCCAAATTTTCCGCTGGCTCATCATTTTATGGGACTCGCTTACGTCGAGCAGCGTCGCTACGAAGAGGCGATCGCGGAATTTCAGCAAGCAGTAGATTCCTCGAAGAGAGCGGATCTGTTCGTTGCGGGTCTCGGAATTGGCTATGCCATGGCAGGAAAGCGCGCCGAGGCCCTCCGCCTGGTTCGAGAACTGGAAGAGAAGTACGCAAAAAAGGAGGCGACCGGGTTTGATCTGGCTTTGGTCCACGCCGCGTTGGCGAATGATGACGAGGCAATCAGCTGGCTGGAAAAGGACTTCGCGGGGCGCAACATGAGTGGGCTGGTCTATGTGGCGTCTACCATAATTCATCAGCGATTGCGCAACGATCCGCGCTATCAGAATCTGTTGCAGCGAATGCATCTTAAGGTTTGAGAGTGGGAATTTTCGGAGAGACTGTGCCGCACGAATTCAGGAGAGGCTTAATTACTGATCGATGACGCTAGCCACAGGCACGCTGCTAGGCCGGTACGAAATCCGCTCGCAACTCGGGGTGGGTGGCATGGGTGAGCTTACCTGGCGGAAGACAAGAAACTCGAACGCAGAGTTGCGCTGAAGATTCTGCCCGCGGAGGTGGCTTCGCAACGAGATCGGATGGAACGTTTTGTTTCTCTTTTGGCTGCATCCTCTACGAAGCGGCCACTGG
>JBGPNE010000288.1:0-4722 GCA_041487335.1 Pyrinomonadaceae bacterium | reverse complement strand
GGGTACCGGTAGCACACGCTCGATCGGTAAAGGCCCCAATCGACCATCGGCAGACAAACCGAGTCTTTTGGGGCTAATCACTTTGTTAGGCATTTGAGTGATACAAAACTCCCCCGGGCCCGAAAAGAACATGAACGACCGAGAGAGCGGGCAAGCCAAGAAAACAGAACGGCAGAGAGGCAGCAGCTCGCCTGAGCGAGGTGGACAGGGTCGTCGGCCCCACCGCAATCGGCCGTCTCGTCCCGAAGCCTCTGTAAACATGGGTGAGTTGCGCGAACTCATCGCCTTGGTTCAGGAGAATGGCTTTGCGGAATTTGAACTCGAACATGAAGGCTTTCGTGTTCGTTGGCGTCGAGAAGTGGAATCCGCTGGCGCTGAGAGCGCACCAGGTGGAGTGGACTCGGCCCAGGCAGCGACCGATGGACCAGCGCAAGCCGCCGCGGCCAAGTCTCTCGCAATTCTGGCAGAGAATACAGCAGCCACAGCGCCTTCCCATCCTGGGGCACGGGCTGAAACGGCGGCGTCCGAAGATCAAGATCTCTACATGATCCCTTCCCCGATAGTCGGAACGTTCTACCGCGCAGCGTCACCCAACACAGAATCGTTTGTGAAAATCGGCAGTCACGTTGAGCCTGATACGGTGGTATGCATTATCGAGGCGATGAAGCTAATGAACGAGATTCAGGCTGAAACCACCGGCGAGGTAGCAAAGATTTACGTTGAGAACGGTCAACCGGTCGAGTACGGCCAGCCGCTCTTCGGAATTAAAAAATAGTGATCCTGAGGTCGAACGTCAAATGCGAGAGTAGTTTTGAGAATTCCAGGCGTTGGACGTTTACACCCTGATTTGGAACGTAGCATGAACTCCGGCACGAGAAAGTTTAAGAAGATCCTGATCGCCAATCGCGGCGAGATTGCCTGCCGGATTATCTGGACGTGCAAGGAAATGGGTATCCGAACGGTCGCTGTCCACAGTGATGTCGATCGGGATTCGCTTCACGTTCGTTTTGCGGATGAAGCAGCCTGCATCGGTCCGGCACCTTCCGCACAAAGCTATCTCAACATCCCCGCCATCATCAGTACGGCAGAAATTTTTAATGTCGACGCCATTCATCCGGGTTATGGTTTCCTGGCTGAGTCTTCCTACTTCGCCGAAATCTGCGAGGCGTGCAATATAAAGTTTATCGGCCCGCCAGCGAGCATCATTGGTCTAATGGGCGACAAGGTCGAAGCGCGGCGCGCGATGAAAGAAGCCGGATTGCCGATTCTCCCCGGAAGCCCAGAGCCAATCGCTTCGGAAGACGAGGCCTTGAAGCTTGCCCGCGAAATTGGTTTTCCGGTAATCGTAAAAGCATCGGCAGGTGGCGGCGGTCGCGGCATGCGCATCGTTCGTTCTGAACAGGAACTCGGTCGCGCGCTGGAAACCGCTTCCACGGAGGCCGCGGCAGCGTTCAAGGATGGCAGCGTTTACCTCGAGCGCTACATCGAGGAACCGCGTCACATCGAGATCCAGGTCTTAGCTGATGAATATGGCGATTGCATTCATCTTGGCGAGCGCGAGTGCTCCATACAACGACGTCACCAAAAGCTGTTGGAGGAAGCGCCTTCTCCAGTGCTGTCACCTGAGTTACGCAATGAGATGGGGGATGCCGCAGTTGCGGCTTGCAAGAAGCTGGGCTATGCGAGCGCAGGTACTGTGGAGTTTCTCCTCGATAAGGATAATAAATTCTATTTCATGGAGATGAACACGCGTATTCAGGTCGAGCACCCTGTTACCGAGATGGTCACGCTCGCTGACATTGTGCGCAATCAGATCCGGATCGCAGAGGGAGAGCCACTCGGCTACACACAGAACGACCTGCTCATTGTTGGGCATGCGATCGAATGCCGCATCAATGCCGAGAACCCGGAAACATTTGCACCGTCACCTGGTGTTATCACTGCCTTCAACTTGCCTGGGGGACCCGGAGTTCGTGTTGACACTTACGTGTACTCGGGATACTCAGTACCCCCTTTTTACGATTCCATGATTGCCAAAGTCATTGTTCACGCGCGCACGCGGGATTTGGCGATTGCCCGCATGAAGCGCGCACTCGAGGCCATGGTTGTCGAAGGAATAAAGACGACCATCCCACTGCACCTGAAAATCATGGATGATCCGAAGTTTCGGGCGGGCGAGATTTCTACGAGTTTTATGGAGTATTTTCTCTCCCAGAATGGGGCGAGGAGCTCCAGGAATAACAGCGGAGTGGTGGCCGCAGCCATATGAGCGTGCGCGATTGCCGTTTGCCATCGGGATGCCTATAATAATCGACTTTTCCATGACCAGTGGACTCGTCTGAGAGGACAAAGCAGATGTCATACGCAGTTATCAAGACAGGCGGCAAACAGTTTGTAGTGGAGGAAGGCAACACTTTACGTATTCCTTCGCTTGCAGCGGAAGCCGGAAAATCAATTGAGTTGGATGCTCTATTGACAGCGGCAGATGGCGTGCCTGTCGTCGGAGAAGCGAAGGTGTCTGCAACCGTGGTCGAGCACGGCCGCGGGCAGAAACTGGTAGTCTTCAAGAAAAAGCGTCGTAAGCATTATAAACGTAAACAAGGCCATCGTCAGGGCTATACAACAATTAGAATTGACTCGATTGGATAACTATAACCGTGATAAGTGATAGGTGATGAGTGATAAGACGAAGCCCCCTCTTGTTACCTATCACTTATCACCTATCGCTTATCACCCGGAGTTAAGCAATGGCACACAAAAAGGGAGTTGGTTCATCTCGCAACGGCCGCGACTCGTCAGCGCAGAGACTGGGTCTCAAGAAGTTTGGTGGCGAACGTGTCGTCGGTGGCAACATTCTTGCACGGCAGAGGGGCACCAAGTGGAAACCCGGGAGGAACGTCGGCCGAGGTAAGGACGACACATTGTTCGCCCTCATCGATGGTATTGTTAAGTTTGAAGACAAGGGTCGGACAGGAAAATTTATCAGCGTCTATCCACTTGAGCAGGCGTCTTCGGCATAGACATTGAAAAGAAAGAAACCCGAATCACGCGACGCCCGGCGCCAGTTAATAAGTGAGCGGTAGGCGTCGCTTTCGATTTAGATGTTTATTGATCGCGCCAAGATTCACGTGCAGGGAGGACGTGGCGGTAATGGCGTAACAGCTTTTCGCCGCGAGAAGTTTGTCCCGCGTGGTGGTCCTTCAGGTGGCGATGGTGGACGCGGAGGAGATGTTTGGATCGTGGCCGATTCTTCCCTGAACACTTTGCTTCACCTTCGCTATAATCCCCTGCACGTTGCTGGTCGGGGAATGCACGGCGAAGGTTCTAATCGTTCGGGTCGCGATGGAGAAGCTATCACCGTTCGGGTTCCGCTGGGCACTCAGATCTTTGACGGAACAACGGGAGAACTGCTCGCAGACCTTGAGAACAACGGTGCGCGCTGGCTGGCGACACGCGGCGGGCGGGGAGGCTTTGGTAACTCCCATTTCGCAACCTCAACCAATCGCGCTCCGCGCTATCACCAGAGCGGAAGCGAAGGTGAAGAACGCGAACTACAGATGGAGTTGAAATTGTTAGCCGATGTGGGACTTGTAGGATGTCCAAATGCGGGAAAGTCGACCTTCATATCTACTATCTCGGCAGCAAGACCGAAGATCGCGGATTATCCCTTCACTACTTTGGAGCCATATCTCGGCGTTGTCGACCTCGGTGATTTTCGAACTTTTGTGGTCGCCGATATCCCGGGGCTGATTGAGGGAGCCCACCAGGGCGCCGGCCTCGGCGATCGTTTCCTGCGGCATATTGAGAGGACGAAACTGCTGCTTCATCTGGTAGATGTATCTTCAGTCTCAGGATGTGACACGGCTGATGATTACCAAACGGTCAATCGCGAGTTGGCCGCATATAACCCGGCTTTGGCGACCCGGCCGCAGATTGTTGTGGCCACAAAGATTGACGCGCTCGAGGAGCCGGAGCGGCTAGAGTCATTAAGACGACAGGCAGCAATAGACGCTAGACCGTTTTACGCAATCTCTTCAGTAACCAATAGAGGCATCCGTGAGCTTGTTAACAGTGTTGCCGCGAAATTGAATGAGCTGCGTGAGTCATCGAATCCTCAAAAGGACACGGTTGAGTTGGCTCTGTGAGCGAAATGAGGACAGACATTCTTGTCTGTCACAGGGCGTTCAGGGTTTGGAAAACCGGGCAGGCAGAACGCCTGTCCCAACGAAGGTTAGATGGTCCAGAAACGTATTGCTATTTACGGCGGAACGTTTGATCCAGTTCATCTAGCGCATCTTGAAATTGCGAGAGGGGTTTTAAAGCTATTTGAGATTGACGAACTGCTGTTTGTTCCGGCGCAACGTGCGCCCCACAAGGTCGAGCAGGAGGTGACGCTGCCAGTGCACCGCTATGCAATGCTGGCGCTGGCAACGCAGAAAGATGCGCGGATCCTCGTTTCGACCTTCGAGCTTGATGCGCCAGATCGGCGTTATACGGTCGACACGTTGGCGCATTTCCGGTCGAAGTTTGGACGGTCTGCTGAGCTCTTTTTCGTGATGGGGGCAGACTCATGGTCCGAAATCACGATGTGGCGCGAGTGGGAGCGGCTAATAACAATGGCTAATCACATCGTAGTCACTCGACCGGGTTACGAGATCGACGGGGACCAGGTCACTCCTTCCGTAGCCGCCCAAATTGTTGACCTGCGCGGTTCGGATCAGT
>JBGPNE010000287.1:0-4727 GCA_041487335.1 Pyrinomonadaceae bacterium | reverse complement strand
GTGGACAAGGGCTCGGACATGATCATCAGGTTCAATCCGGAAGGCCGAGTGACGATGGTGTTCGGCCGCAAAAAGGAAGCGTCCGATGAAGCTGTGCCGTGGACTCGCGTCAATCCGCCGCGCCCCGCAGTCGACGGGCTGTTCCGGCAGCCGACCGATGTGACGTGGGATACCGAAGGCAACATCTTCATCAGCGACGGGTACATCAACTCTCGCGTGGCCAAGTTCGACAAAAACGGCGCCTGGGTAAAGCAGTGGGGCGATCGCGGAACCAAGCCAGGCGAATTCAACACGCCCCACAGCATCGCCGCCGACGCCAAGGGAAACATCTACGTCGCGGATCGCGGCAACCGGCGCATTCAAGTATTCGACCCCAACGGAACTTTCATTCGCGCAATGACGATCGATGTGCCTTTCGATCCGGCGACGCGTCCGGCGCAAGGCAACATGCCTTCGCCTGAGGGGGCCGCTGCGCAGAACGGCGCGCCCTGGGCGATCTGCATAACACCCGGGCCTAATCAGGTGTTGTTCTCTTCCGACGCTTATCCGGGCAGACTCTATAAGCTGACGCTTGAGGGCAAAGTCCTCGGAGTGGTCGGCAAGTCAGGCAAGCAGCCGAAGCAGTTCGGCTGGATCCACGAGATCGCCTGCCCGTCGGAAAACGAGGTGTATGTCGCGGAGCTTTTGAACTGGCGCGTCCAGAAGCTCACGTTGCATCCGGAGTCAAAGCAGATGTCCAGTCGGTGAGGTCTCGGATTCGCAACCTACAGCGATGCGCCCAAGATGTTACAAACCGAAGCTAGGCGATGCCTGGCATGCAATTAACGCAAATGTGCACTTTATACCTGTAGTTTCCGATTTGTGCAAAGGTCAAGGTATGCTATAAGCATGCAGCAGTAGAACAAGGCCAGCGTGGTGAATATGGTTCTGAACGGCAAAAACTCGATCCTCCAGAGGTTCGTCTTTGAACTTCGATATAGGTACGGTCTTACCTATCTGGACAGGTGTGGAAGGACTATCAATTCAATAATGAGAGACCAACCGGAATGGCTCATAAAAGGAGGCAGCCCAGATCCGCAAAATGCCGCTCTCGTAAGCGTCCGCAATGGTTGTAACTTCAATTTCTCGGGAATGAAACTAGATACTTCTATGCAACAGCCTAGCGGCGGCGAACCTCTTTCAGATCCGGAAATCAGAGAATTCGCTGAACAAACAGAAATCTTGACGCGCATCGTAATTGATCAGCTAGGCTTGAGCGAGTTCACGCGAATAGGGTTTAGAGCGTGGTACCTGTTTGCGTGTAACAGTAAAGAAGAGGCAGAACGATGGATTCTGGATTTGGGCTATTACGACGTTAGCGCCAAGTTCAAAACAGCTTTCGAGGGCGAGGTTGAAACAACGAACTTTACCGTGATCTTAGCGAGTCACGATCGGAAGTTTCGGATCGCGCTGAACGGCGTTGAGAATCAAGCTCAATTGAATTTAGGCCAAGAGATCTTGAGTGTCCGCGCCAGCGGTTTGCCGAAGGATCAAAAAGAGGTGCTGCTAAAGCAAATGAAGGTGCGGCATCGCATGCTTGTCAATCCCGACTTCGCCGCTATGATCGACGTGGATGCATTCCAGGAGGATCCGATCTCGGTGGATCCGGTAGATTTCATTAAAACAAGTGTTGAGCAGGTTGAGAATGGACTCTCAACACGCGAGAGTTAACAGGAGGTGTTCAATGTCATATGAACCGTCGGGTGAGGGCGGTACTGGCGTGAGTACGAAGACCGAACTAAAGAGCTTTTCAAGAATTGATGATCGGAGCGGCGGAACCTTGCCCGGATATACAAGTCTATCGAGCCCGCAGGATATGCAGCATACTGTGCGGCCGATCGCGGGAGATGAGGGCCGCGCACGCGATCGTTCCACGAAACTTGCGCGAACGGATGCGCTTCGTCGCGGGCTAGCAAAGGCGAAGGAAACTGCCGGCTCAATGGAGGCTTATGCGATGACGGGTGAATTGATGGAACTCAGTGTCGCTGGCTTTAGGCTACTGGATGTTTTGGGCGACCTGTGGAAATTACGTGACGTGCGAGAGGACGATTGGGGTGATCTGCTTAACATTCTCCAAGGCGCCCTTTCTAACGAAGTGTTTGAGAAGTTTACTGCCGACCGATGCGACGCGATTCTCAATATCATAGCCGATCATCTGGCGTCGGGAGTTGTGGGCATCGACGACATTGAGCAAAGTATCCAGCTGCTGCGCAAGGCTGGTCTAGACCCATGGAAAGCTATTTCGGGAGACCCTCAGCCCCATGAAGACTAATGGCGACGCCATCTTCCTCGACACGTCGATAGCAATAGCACGAACCGTCCATTCCCCGGCAACCAAACTGAGAATTAAGGAACGGCTCAGACGACATGAAGTTGTGGTTTCAAGCTTGGTAGCCAAGCAAGAGTTTAAGAGGCGGCTCCTAAAAGAAGCTCAGTACCTGCTGGACCTGATCAACCAAAAAAATCCCTCGTATTGGTCCTGCGACATGTTGTAGACGTTCTACCGACCCAATGGGCAAGGAAACGTAATATATCCCTTGAAATGTTGATGGTGGTCTTTGAGAGAGGAACAGATAAGGAGTTGACGGAGCGCGCACGGCGCTACTTGCGCCAGCTGTTACGAGCCGGCTTGGCGGACTTCACCAACTCTGTCCACCACGTGGTCTGGCAATCCGGCTGTGCGTGTTCTTACTACCCTGTGACCGAAGTGGTCCCTTACAAGCGCTATGATTTCGGTCCTATCAAGTGCAGTCGCGTTTCAAATCGATGTGGTATCGACGAGCTCTTCGAGCTGCAGCGAGACGCAGCCGAACTGATCCTTGCGAAGCTTAGAGGCATAGCCGTCGGCAAGAAGAGCGCAGAAATACTTAAGATCGAAGGCTTCCTAGAGAGGGCCTTGCACGATACCGGCTCAATACACTCGATGGATCCGTGTCTAACAGTAGGAGACCTCGTCATTGCTTTGGAGAGTGCGAACGTTGACTTCTTCTACACTCTGAATGGCAAGGAAAGCCAGCATCTGTGTCGGATACTCAATCAATCGTTGATAGTGCGGCCGAAGAACCCCGAGCATGAGGACGTTGTTTGTTTGAATTCGGATGACGCTTGGCGAGAATTCTAGAGGCTAGACAATCGCGATGAACCTGGTCGACAAACCAGTGGCAACTCTGGACCATGGGCTGGAGCTAGTGCAGCTGAGTTTATTTCAATACGAAGTTCAAGCAGCACCCGGCGTATGAGATTCCGGCAATGACCTATTGGAATCACGGTCAGAGCCTTAAGTCAATACGAGTCAAGACAGTTAGTGACAAATAGACTGACCAATCGCGGTTGGGTAGAAGAGAGAGAAACCGTTAGACTTCGCCGGCCTTTAGTGCTACATTGGGGCTCAGGTCAACAAGGCTCAGACATCCATCAAGGAGGAGTCTGATATGAAATCCACGTGGAAGCTCGCAGTCGTCGCAACGTTTGCGCTAGGCGCTGCTGCTATCGCGATTCCGGCGTCTGCTGACTCCAACGAAGTCGCCGTTCCCACTAAGCCAACCTTCGCCAAGGACATCGCCCCAATTCTTCAGGCAAAGTGCGAGGATTGTCACCGAAAGGGAACTGCGGCGCCGATGTCGCTGGTCACCTATCAAGAGGTACGCCCGTGGGCGAAAGCCATCAGGGAACGTGTTGTCACGCGGAACATGCCGCCTTGGCATATTGACAAGACGGTTGGAATCCAGAGCTTCCAGAACGATCGGTCGTTAACCGACGGACAGGTCAATACCATTGTCCGTTGGGTTGATACCGGCGCGCCACTCGGAGACCCGAAGGACCTGCCACCCCCGAGAAATTGGCCGGATGAACAGGGCTGGGTACTGGCCAAACAGTTCGGCCCGCCGGACCTCGTGCTCAAGTCGGAAGACTACACGATGCCGGCCCAGGCGCAAGACGTATGGTGGAGACCGGTCACCGACGTGCCGCTGACTGAGGCGCGCTGGGTGAGGGCGGTCGAAATGCGGCCGGGCACGTTGGCAGGGCGCAAGATCATGCATCATGTCCTCGCGGGCCTCATCCAGGATGAACCGGGGACACGTCCGAGCCGCGCGAACCCTCCGGATTCCAGCGCTGCCGACTCCAATGCCGGCGACACCTCCAACGCGGGGCCATCCGGCCCTGGACTCTTGATGGAATGGGCAATCGGGAAGAACTACGATACCTACCGTCCAAACACCGGCAAACTGCTGCTACCGGGGTCACGTATTTCGTGGGAGCTCCACCTTCACGCCGTCGGCGAGGAGATTCGGGACCATGCCGAATTAGCCGTGTATCTCTATCCCAAGGGCGAGACGCCGAAGTATCGAACGCGGTTGACGCTCTTTGGAGCAACGGCGAATACAGGCAGTAGTCGACTCGATATCCCTCCCAACTCGATCGCTGTAACTCAGGGTTTTCACGTGCTGGCGCAGCCGGCGCGGCTCGAGAACTTCCAGGCGCATATGCATCTGCGTGGGAAGGCGATGGCGATCGAAGCGATCTTACCGAATGGCACTACTCAGTTGCTGAGCTACGTCAACAACTTCAACTTCAACTGGATGAACAACTACATCTATTCGGAAGACGCAGCTCCGGTGCTGCCAAAGGGCACAATCATCCACGTTACCGCCTGGCACGACAACACGACTGCCAACAAGAACAACCCT
>JBGPNE010000286.1:0-4734 GCA_041487335.1 Pyrinomonadaceae bacterium | reverse complement strand
TGGTAATCGATGAGCCATCCGGTATCGAGTCATTTCTCGGCGAAGCGTATCAAACTCTCGCGGATCGTTATGCCGAGACCGACGCAGCCGACGATATAGGCTTGGCGCCACACGAGCTTTACCTGACCAGCGAAGAATTGCGCGCCAAAATTGATCAACGACAGCGTCTTGAACTCCGCACGCTCGGCCGCGCGGCCGCTGAGATTGATCAGGGCCTCGCACTGGACGCTGAGACGCCCAAGATTCAACTCGGTCGCACCCGCTCGACGCGTTATCCGATGTTTCTGTTTCCCATAGTCGATCACGCAACGGAGATTGAGTGGAAAGCACAGTCTGTTATGCGTTACCACGGCCGGCTTTCGGATCTCGCTGCAAGTGTTGTTCGTGCAGGGGAGAACGGGACAACAACTTTGTTCGTGATGCCCAGCTTGGGCGTCGCGGAACGCGTTACTGACATTCTTGCCGAATACGAAATAGATGCCCGCCTCTCGCTAGACCACGAACACGCCGGGTCGGCGGAATCAGCAGAGACAATTGTGACGGTCGGTCGTTTGAGCGCCGGATTTGAAATGCCAGGCTTAGGGCTCCTTATCCATGTGGAGGGTGATCTTTTCGATGAAGCTGGGTATCAAGCGCTCGAGCGGCGCGGCGAAGCACCGGGAGGCAGGCGGCAGACGGCAGGAGGCGGGAGAAAGAAATCAAAGACAGCGGCGTTTCTCTCTGACTTTCGCGATCTCAAGCCGCATGATTACGTGGTGCACGTCGATCACGGAATCTCGCGCTTCGGTGGTTTACAGACGCTGGATCTCGGACCGCGAACCGGCGAGTTTATGTTGCTTTACTATGCCGACGACGCCAAGCTCTACGTGCCTGTTGAGCGACTGGATCTGGTTCAGCGTTATTCGAGTGCCGAAGGGCATCAGCCCCAGCTTGATCGTCTGGGAGGTCTTGGCTGGCAGAAGACCAAGGCCAAAGCGAAGCGCGCCATGCGCGACATGGCAGACGAGCTTTTGCGCTTGTATGCAGAGCGCAAGCTTGTCGGTGGTTACCCCTTCGCGGCCGACACGCCGTGGCAGCGCGAGTTTGAAGATGGATTCGAATATATTCTTACGCCTGACCAGGAAACAGCAATCGAAGACGTCAAGCGAGACATGGAAGAGGCAGTGCCAATGGACCGACTCTTGTGTGGCGATGTTGGCTACGGCAAGACCGAAGTGGCAATGCGCGCGGCTTTCAAGTCCGTCATGGAAGGCAAGCAAGCCGCAGTGTTGACGCCAACAACAGTTCTCGCCTATCAGCATTATGATACTTTTCGCAGCCGTTTCGCGCCCTTCCCGGTCAAGATCGAATTGCTATCTCGGTTTCGTTCAACGCGAGAACAGAAGGAGATTGTTAAGCGCGTCGAGTCAGGAGAAGTCGACGTGATCATCGGTACGCATCGGTTGTTGTCGAAGGACGTGCAGTTCAAAGAACTCGGGCTTGTTGTGGTGGATGAAGAACAGCGGTTTGGTGTGGCTCACAAAGAGAGACTGAAACAACTCAAAAAGCGTGTCGACGTTTTAACGCTTTCAGCAACGCCGATACCGCGCACGCTAAACATGTCTCTCACCGGCCTCAGAGACATGTCGCTGATTGAAACTCCGCCGCGCGACCGCCTCGCGATTCAGACCCAGGTCGTGCAGTTTTCCGAAAATGTTATTAAGTCAGCAATCGAACTCGAACTAGGTCGAGGCGGACAAGTCTTTTTCATACATAATCGCGTAGAGACCATCGAGACCATTGCCGCGCTCGTGAAGCGTCTGGTACCGCAAGCGCGTATGGCCGTCGGCCACGGCCAGATGAACGAAAAGGAGATGGAGCGAGTGATGCTCGCCTTCATCGAATTCAAATATGATGTTCTCGTTGCAACCACAATCATTGAGAATGGGATAGACATCCCGCGTGCCAACACGATCATCATAAACCGCGCTGACGGGTACGGTCTTTCTCAACTTTATCAATTGCGCGGTCGTGTTGGTCGTTCGAATCGCCGGGCCTATGCTTATCTTCTGATACCCGGCGAACAGGAGCTTTCGCCGATTGCCAGGCGCCGTTTGGCGGCGATTCGTGAGTTTTCAGATCTAGGTGCGGGTTTTCGAATAGCTGCCCTCGACCTCGAATTGCGTGGGGCCGGAAACTTTCTTGGTGGTCAGCAGTCGGGCCACATGGATGCGCTCGGCTTTGATCTTTATACCCAGATGCTGGAGCGCACCGTTGCCGAGTTGCGCGGAGAGGCCGTGGAAGACGAAACCACCGTTGCAATCAATTTAGGTGTTGACGTCGCTATTTCCGAGGATTACGTCAGCGACATGGGCCAACGACTGCGAACCTACAAGCGAGTGTCTTCGGCGCGCGACGAAGAGACACTCTCCAGCATCCGCAGAGAGACGCAAGATCGCTACGGACGTATTCCCGCCTCAGTTGAACAGCTTTTTGCTTATGCGCGTCTGCGTAGGCTGGCAGAAGGCGTCGGCGTCGTCTCAATCGACAAGACTGCCAATGGCCTCGCCATCAAATTTAGCGAGAAAGCTCAGATCAGACCTGAAAAGCTAGCCGAGTTCGTAACTACACGAGAGGATGCGACTTTTGCGCCAAGCGGTGTATTGCGGATAAACCTTACCGAAGAAGAAATTGATGACATTTTGAGAGTTGCGCATCAAGCGTTGCTCCAACTTTGGGCAAACGATTAGAATGATTGGTTGTCGATGGTCAGTTGTCAGTTGTCAGTCGTCAGTCGGAATTGTACTAGGCGAACGAATTAACTCGCTTAATCGTAAACCGCCGCCAATCACTGAGGCCTTGCTACTAACTACTGACCACTGACAAATGACCACTGACCACTGACAACTGGCTAACTTTTTAGGAGTAACTCTGTGAAATTGAAACTCATATCGCTCGCAGTAACGAGTGTCTTTGTATTCGCACTTCTAACGGTGAGTTCCGTGCGCGTTTTGGCGCAAGAGGGCGAGCTGCAGGTTGTTGATGAAGTGATTGCACAGATCAACGACGATGTAATCACGCTCTCGATGTTAAAGCGTGAATCCAAAGAGCGCATTGACACTCTGAAGCAAAACGGAATGCCCGGACAGCAAGCTATCGATGAGGTTGCAAAGCGCCAGGCAGAATTAATCGCTACTCTCATTAACGAGCAACTCCTGCTGCAAAAAGGCAAACAGCTGGATCTCGCTAGCGAGGTCGAGGCAGAGGTCAATAAGCGTATGCTCGAGGTTGCCAAAGAGCAGGGCATTACCTCCATCGAGAAACTGGATGCGGCCATGCGAGAGAGCGGCTTGGATCCAGTGGCGACTCGGCAAACGCTTCGCATCGAGATCATGAAGCAGGCCGTAATTCAGCAGGAAGTTGATCGAAAGATCTTCTTCGGTTTGCCTATGGATGAGCTAAAGAAGTATTTCGAGACCCACCGCGACAAGTTTCGCAAGCCCGAAAATGTCACCGTGTCAGAGATTTTCTTGAGCTCCGCCGGCAAGAACGAAGCTGACGTAAAAGCCAGAGCGATGGAGTTGGTCACGCAATTGCGTGCGGGAGCAGACTTCGGCACGCTTGCCGTCGCAAACTCGGAGCGCGAAGTAAATGGCGTTCGCTCAGCACCACAGAACAAGGGTAAGGTGGGCGCTTTTGAAGTGCCGAACCTACGTGAGGACATTTCTACCGCGATCAAGAATGTAAAGGTTGGCGGCGTCAGCGATCCGCTTCGTACGAACGATGGTTATCAGATCTTTCGCGTGGATGAACGTACCCCCGCGAGCGATGCGGCGGTGTTCAACGAAAACCAGGTGCGCGAGGCTATGACTATCGAGCGCTCACCGAAGGAACGCGATGATTATTTGCAAAACCTGCGCAACGAAGCCTACATAAAGGTCTCCAAGGACTACAGCGCCGCAGTCATGCCGCTTCTGAAGCTGAAGGAAGAAGCCACGGTTGAAAGGACCGACGATGGGTCGTCGGCGGAGAAGCCGTCAGCCAATAAGAAGAAAGGCAAGTTCTTGAAGATCTTTCCCAAGCCCTAGGCATGTCTGTAAGACGGGTTTCGGTAAGCTGCGCGAGTTGAGGAGTAATTCCGAGAACCCTGCCTGGGCCATGCGCGGAATGAGACTAGATCTCTTCCTTAAAACGAGCCGCCTTTGTCTTCGTCGCACGTTGGCGCAAAGGCTTTGCGAATTAAGCCTCGTCTCAGTTAATGGTAGTCCCGCGAAGTCTGCACATCCCGTCAAGCCAGGGGATGAGATCGCGATCCGTCGTCGCGATAGGGTCACAAAAATCAGAGTTGTGTCAGTGCCAACGTCTCGCCAAACCTCACGCCAGGAAGCGAGCACGCTGTATGAACTATTGAGCGAAGAATTGTTAGACACGGACCCGGCTTGAGCGATCAATTCTGCAGTTGGGTGTAATCACATTGGCCTGGGCTTCAATCCAGTGGATGATAAGAAACGGGAGGGTGATGGCTGTACGCCCGAAGGGGATTTTTACGTGTTCACGAAAAACGAAAGAAGCGCATACTATACATTCATGGGCACGGAGCCAGGAGCGATTGGACTCGCGGGTGTGTCGCATTGGAGAATGAAGACATCAGCGAACTCTATAAAGCCGTTGCGGTAGGAACGCCCGTAAGGATTAAGCCGTGATACCAGAGATTAAATCATTCCAGATTCGCGACGTGGAAATCAACCCACCGCT
>JBGPNE010000285.1:0-4734 GCA_041487335.1 Pyrinomonadaceae bacterium | reverse complement strand
GCCAAACAGCGCCGGAGGCGTGGAAGAGGGTAGCCAGGTGCAAGCGCGCAGCGCACAGCGCCTGGAATGCAGCCTCCTAAGTGGTCCGCGCGCTGAAAGCGCGCGAAGATGCTACGGTCATCAGTTTGACTTTTTCTATCGCCTTTTCAGGGCTCGGCTGCAAATGCCTGGCCCTACCAGGCGCTGCGCACTTCGCACTTCCACCCCAGCGGGGCTGCCCCGCTGGGGACCCCGGAGTGCTTGCACCTGGCTACCTTCTTCCGCCTGCGCTGCAGGCTCGTTGTCTCACACATTGATAACAGCTCCTCCGGCACGGCCAAACTGCAGCCGAGAAGCGTTGATTGACCTGGAATTCCTGCACAGAACGGAACTTGTCTGACAGGTAATGCAAAAACTTTGCTCAAACAAAAAACAAGAACTTGCGAACTTGTAATCACAGAGACATTTCGTTCAACCTTCATTCACTAGCGCGCTCGACTTTCCGTTGAATCCGATACTTGTCGTACCGGCAAACCGCTGCAAAGTCGCAGAACCTGCACGTCTTGTAACCTTCCGATGGAGTAACTACGAAACGTCCGGAGCGCATGCGATCTAGAAACTCCCAGATTTTCGCCGTTACTTCATTGCGGATCTTCTGCCAGTCACTATCACCAAAAACCGAATTCTTTGCTTGCAGTCCAGTGTAGTCAGAGTAAGCGGCGCGATAAATTCCTTTGTTCCGGCGATTCGTGTTTCCTCGAACGGTGTAGTATCCGCCGCCGGCAATCGCCTGGCCTGGCAGCAACAGGCGTTCAAGCGCTTCCAGGTAGATGGGCACCTGCAGAGTGCGGCCTGCAGTCATGTCGGCCGCGTTGAATCCATTTGAGAGCTTGTAGTCATAAGCGATCAACGTGCCGTCTTTGGAGATATCGACGCGATCGATCTGGCCTTGAATCTTGATCCTTTCTTCATTCGTCAACGTCGAACGCGACAACTGGAGTGGTTCGGTCTTCGAGATCGGATCCGCGGGCTGTTGTGGCGTCATGCCGAACGCAACTTCAAAATACGCGGGCCGCACGTCCTGTTTGGTCTTTTCCTGAACGCCCAGTTCAAAGAGCAGCACCTGATCGAGCAGTATCTTGCGAATCTCGCGATCAATCTTCCAGATCTTCGGATTGAGCGGCGGCACGACGCGTTCATGTTCATCAAACACTCGATCGGCAATGTGGCCAAGTTCACTGCGCAGGGCGGTTAGATTCTCCCTGCGCAGGCGCTCCTTACGATGGCGCTCAAAAAATCGTCGTAACACGTCGTGCAAGAGTTTGCCTGCGTCAAGAGCCTGCAAGTCGAGCGCGGCTTCGCCACGCGGCTCAAGCTTCAAAACCCGTGCAGCAAAGAATCGGTAGGGACAATTGCCATACATACTCAGTCCGCTCGGGCTGTGGACGAATTCAGGACCAAACTGATTGCGGAGCATCGCCCGCAGGTTTTCATCCGTGATCAATCCATCGTAGTGACCAAAAGCATCATTCGCTCTTTCCCGCTCGATATCGATACGGCGCAAGGCTGATGCGCTAATAAACCCTGCGGCGTTGGCCCAACAGATAAAACGTTCGACCTGATCGCGCGGCAACAGACCATCTTTGAGGGCAACATGACGATGTTGCTCTTCTTGGCGAACAAGCGAACGTGATAGTTCCGCGGGAGTTGACGCCGACAGAACTTCTTTGCCGTCGAAATCGCGGCGCATGTTCTCAGCCTTGATCTCAGCCGGTGCGACAGCCCGTCTCAACTCTTCGATGTAATACGAAGCGACCGTTTCCGAGCCGTCTTCGAGTAACAACGGTCGCAGCAAATAGAGCCGCTCCGTAGCGCGACAGGCAGCTTGATAGAAGTAGTGCTCTTCCTTTAACAGCGTGGCTGGAGAGATATCTTCCAAAGTCAAGCCAAATTCTTTCAGGCGCGCGCGCTCTTCGTGCGGATAGATCCAATCGCGCGAAGCTCGCAGAGGAAAGCCTCCTTCAATTAGTCCGGCGATGAAAACGCCCCGAAAGCGGAGGCCGCGTACGTCTGTTACGGCCAGCACGCGCAAGCCGGCATGTTGGGTGCCGGCGCCAGCTTGTACTTGCGCGCCCAAACAACGGGAAACTTCATCGAGGAAAGCCGCCATGAGAACAGGGCCACCCGGATTCCTGAAGGGCAATACCGCCTCAGCAATTTCAAACGACTTGATCGCGGCGACAAATGCACAGCGCAGCGACTCGAGGCCCCTCAGATCCAGCATCGCTTGCGGCAGTTCGCTTTCGGCAAACGTTTGGCGGGTTGGTATTCTAATTTGTTTGTGAAACTGAAGCTGATCGAGAAGCCGCAGGATGCCGAGACGAAGCTCCAACGGTTGACCCTCGCGCGGAACACTCTTCAGCAGCTCCGAGAGACGGCGGATAACCAGCGACGCCCAGGCGATCGCCGCCGGGTGAACATCTCGCGAAGGGCGGCGCTTCTTCTCCGCATCTTGGGCGTCGACTTCTACCTTATCCGCGTCTTCAATCCGATCCTCATTCTCATTATCCTGCTCGCTGCCGGGCTCCGGCGCCGCGAGTTTCCTGGTTGCCTTAACCTGCGGCCATTTGTCGAGCAGTTGGCGCGCCCTCTCGAGCCACCTGGTCACACGAAGCTCGGCGCCGACGTAGGCAATCACATTTTCCAGACCATCAACGTCCCAGAGTCCAATACCGAGCTCGTATCTGAGTCGTTCTTCATGCTTGCCATCGCTTGTTGATACATGCGTATTGTTTTCAGCGCGCAACAAAGCCGCGTAAGCTGGTTCAAACTCTGCCGACAGCGCGGCGAGATCATCTTCCCCCACACGGAAATATTCCGATTTGATCAGATCGGCGAGAGCGGAAACCTTGACGCTGTTACTTTCCTCGCCCGGGACGTTGCCCAACAATTGAAAAAGTTTTCGCGCGGCCCGAACGGCGGGAATCTCCCGTGTTTCGATACGACGTTCCAGATTGCAGGGAATTGACTCTTCCCGCATCACGCGCGCGATGGTTTCCGCGTAGGCTTCGCGTTCGCGAACGACCAGGGCGATGTCCTTGAGTTGGTAGGCTTCCAAAAAGGTCAGGCGCTTGATCTCTTTAGCGATGGCCCGAATCTCGGTTTCGCGGTCAGTGCATTCAAAGAGTCGGATCTCATTTTGCCTTTCCTTGCCGTCGGAATGACTCTCTCTCTGCGAGTTCTCAGCAGTGTCTTCGTCTCCGTGGTGAACTGATCCGAGGGAAGACTCCCCGCTGATGCCCACCGAAGGATTGAAGAGCCTTTCCCTCAAGCCAGCGAGCGAACCTTTGACGGGCGCGGGTTCACTCCTTTGCTGCACCTCAAACCGATCGATCCCGCGAAGTTTACGGATAGTGTCGTGAAACGCCCTAAAGATTTCCGGATTCCTATCGTCATGGTTCAGGTTCACAATTACTTCTGGAATTTGAGGAATCAACACGCGCAGCATCTCGCCCTGCACCGGAGTGAAATCAAAGAAGCCGTCAAGCACGAGCAGATTGACGTGGGACAACCACGGCACGCTCAATCTGTTACTTTCGAACTCGCCACGCAGAATTGAGAGCGCTCGCAACTGGTCTGCATCCTCTTCGGTCAAGCCAAATGCCAGACCAGATCGCAAAAGTGCTTCCCCATAAGCTTGATATATGAGAGCCACTTCGCGATCAAAATCGATTTGCAGCGGAACGTTTGCCCTTGGTTGTGGGCCGGAATCTTTGCTGCGCTCTTCGATAATCGCCTGAAATTCGCCGGGGGTTTTCGCCGCGCGTTCAATCTCACCGATCAATTTAACAATGGAGTTTACACAGCCATCGCTACGGGCTAGCGGCGCGATTGCTTTCAACTTTCCCTGGGCCTTCAGCCGCGCGAGGATCTGGGATATCAAACTGCGTTTCAGCGGCAGCTCTTCGCGATCAATGGGAATGCGGGTTGACAGGCGCTCGCCAGTCTGTTCATTCACCGCACTGCGCAGTAGCCGGCGCACAAAGCCTCGGAACAGATAAACGGGTAGCTCGCCCCAAAGGCCGGGGTTGGAGTGACCGTCAAGAATCGATTCAGTTACGAGCTCGAGGAGAGGATGAGACGCAGCGAGATAGAGGAAACGCTCGGCCTGACCCTTTGAGACAAGTTCAGCGCATCGCTCGATCAGCCGCGAACGATTATTGCCGAGCAGCGGACCTAGCCAGATCTCTTTTGACAATGCCCTTCCCTTGTAGATTGCAACTGCGGTTTCTTCGACATGCTTTAAGTCGCGCTTCGCACCGGCTTTGCGGCCCGATGTGAGGCGGTGGCCCAGCACGCCACGCGGGCTGCCCGCGTGGGGACCCCGCATCTGCCCCGCCGTGAGCTGACCTCTTTGCTTTGGGGCTATGCCCCACCAGGGGCGCAGCCCCGTCATTCAACGACAGCCTTTGACCGGAAGGGCATAGAGCCCGTGTCAAAACTCAGTCGGCTGAAAGAAAAGGAGATTAGACTAATCGCCACTCAATACAGAACCGGGAGTGGGTAGAGGCTGTGTGAAAACTCCGAATAGATAGCCGCGTAGTGGTCCACGCAGGTAACGCAGCCAAACAGTACAGAACCGAGGAGCCTTAGCGACCGGGTCGTGCAGGCAACTCTCAACTTCTGGTTACTTAACTAAGCCGGAAGATTACGCTCTTGTGTTCCTGGTTGAATCTGCCGGAAATGACCCGGTCG
>JBGPNE010000284.1:0-4738 GCA_041487335.1 Pyrinomonadaceae bacterium | reverse complement strand
CTGCGGCCTATCATTTGCCACAGACTTTACCACACAAGTGTGGACCGTACCTTCTCGCGTGCGGCAAGTCGGATTGACCGCTGAGGGCGAGGTGAAGAATTCTTCTTCGCCGGTCCAGTCGCCCTATAGCTTTCCGAGCTCAGTGGTGATCTCCGACTCGTAGATCAGTCGGGTTCTATCATATCAATGGAGCGTTAACCTCGGGGAGGGTGTGCCCTGTAGGTATGGGGCCCCGCGCAGGAGCAGAAATCCAAACAGGCTGAGAAATGTGCCTGGCAAGAGCATTGTTTAAGCGGGAAGTCAGGAGCTAGCGCCCCGTTCAGCGTTTACATTTATAGGAAAAGGAGTTCTCTCATTATCGCACTGTTCCCGGTGCGGTAGTGTCCGCAAGCATGAGCTGATGTCTCGCGGTTACTTGTATTCGTATGATTACGCCCCCAGTATCCCGCACCGCTGCCTACGACTCGTCGACTAGCGGCTCCTCCGTTCGACAGATAACGAACCGGTCGGATAAAGACGCTCGTCTCGAAGAAACTAAAGTTCGTCCGACGCTAATTGGCGAATCGTTGGTAATGAAAAAGCTCGTTTCAGTAATCGAGCGCATTGCCCCAAAGGATAGTTCAGTTCTCATTACCGGAGCCACCGGCACAGGCAAGGAACTCGTCGCATGGGCCATCCACGACCGTAGTCCTCGCCGTGAGGCTCCTTTTGTTGACATCAATTGTTCAGCCATTCCCGACACACTAATTGAAGCCGAGCTCTTCGGCCACCAGCGCGGGACCTTCACCGGGGCTCACGAAAGCCGCAGCGGACTTTTCGAAATTGCTTCGGGAGGCACGCTCTTCCTTGACGAAGTCGATGCTCTCAATCTCTCTGCCCAAGCAAAACTGCTGCGGGTGTTGCAGGAGCGCACTGTGCGCCGAATCGGAGGCCGGGCTAACATTGCCATCGATGTGCGCATCATTTCGGCGACGAATTGCGACCTCGCCCAAGCCGTTGCCGCCGGTCGCTTTCGGCCAGACCTGTACTATCGGCTGCGGGTGCTGCCTCTGCACGTGGCGGAACTATGTAAACGAGAGGGCGATGTCGAACTGCTGGCTGCTCACTTCGTGCAGCGGTGTGCAGAACATTACAAATCAGCGCCGCGTCGGTTTACTGCTGAGGCGATGCGAGCACTCGTCGAATATCCCTGGCCTGGAAACGTGCGCGAGCTAGAGAATGCCGTTGAATATGCGCTGGCGATTGGCGCTGGGGAGGAACTGGGAGTTAACGATCTGCCGCCGGAGATAGCTGAAAGTGGCGTTGCTCAAAACCCGAAAGATCTGAACCAAGTGCTGCAAGCCTACATAAACGGCAGCATTCCGCTCGCGGAAATTGAACGACGATACATTCTTTCCGTGCTGCATCACTTCGGCGGAAACCAGGTAAGGACTGCCGCTGCGCTCGGAATTGATCGCAGCAAGTTGTATCGTCGGCTGAAGCAATACGGCGTAATGGCGGTTAGGTTCTTACAAGAGGAACAGCTCGACGGGCTGCAATTAAGAGCAGGATCAGCAACAGAGTAGTCGCCAGTTAGCGATGGGGGGAATGACGTTTTCTGACGACAGCGCTTTCCGGCGTCATTTAACATTGCGGCGTGTGTTCGTGTGGGCTTTCCTGTTATCGCTCTTCGCTCTCGCTGTTCGGCAGAGCACCAATCTCGATTCAGATTTCTGGTGGCATCTGAAGAGCGGTCAATACATCATCCAAACCAGAGCCATCCCTCACCTCGATCCTTTTTCATTTACGCGGGCCGGATCGCCATGGATTGCGCACGAGTGGCTGTCCGAAGTCATCATGTACGGAACGTTTCGCCTGGCCGGCTGGGCGGGGTTGCTGATCCTCTTCGCCGCGGTTACAACTGCGGCATTAGGCATCTCGTATCAGCGCTCCGAGGGAAAGCCTTTTAGCGCAGGGCTGGCGGTTTTTCTTGCTGCGATGGCGTCGGCGCCTCTATTTGGTTTGCGGCCCCAGATGTTCACCTTTTTGCTCGCAAGCATCTTTCTCGCTGTGCTCGATCGCTACGTTCAGGAGGGCGGCCGTCGCATCCTTTGGTTGCTACCACCGTCGATGTTGTTATGGGTGAATCTTCATGCGGGATTTGCGCTGGGGCCGCCCTTGATCCTGCTTTTCGTCACGATTGCCGCATTGGAAAGAAACTGGCGGAGAATCCAACCGCTCATCACAATTCTGGTCATCTGCGTTGCGGTTATTCCGATCAATCCAAGTGGCTTCCGTATGTTCTCGTATCCCTTTGAAACCTTGTCATCTCCGGCGATGCAGTCGTTAATACAAGAATGGCTCTCTCCGGATTTTCACCAGTTCCGCTTTCTCCCGCTCGCGGCGCTGATGCTTGCAACTTTCGGAATCGTTGCCTTGTCTCCCGATCGAGTTCGGCTTGGCGAGTTGTTCGCTCTCATGGTGTTGAGCTTCGCGGCTCTGCGCTCGGGGCGACATATACCGATCTTTGCGATCTTTGCGGCGCCGGTTTTCTCAAAATACTTGTCCCGCTGGATCAGCTCGCAGAAGGGAGAGTTCATCCGGATACGTTCTAGATCGCCTACCGGCCCGGTCATTATTCTCAACGTTGCCCTAATACTTCTGCCCGCGCTGGTAGCGGTGCGAAGAATCGTTGATTTCACCTCTCATGAAACTCTTTACGAAGCCCGGCGATTTCCGTCGACGGCGGTTTCTGTTATTGGCAAGGAGCAATTGCCCGGCCAGATTTTCAACGATTACAATTGGGGTGGTTATCTGATCTGGAAACTCTTCCCGGACCGTAAAGTCTTCATTGACGGTCGTGCGGACGTTTATGGCGATTCTTTTGTCTTCGACTACCTGCGAACCTACCAGGGAGATCGCCTTTGGCGAGCCAACCTCGATCGCTTCGGCATTCGGACCGTTCTGATCGAGCCGAATTCCGCACTGGCCACTCTGCTGCGGCAGGAAAAGGGATGGCGCACAGCTTTCGAGGACCAACAGGCAGTAATCTTCACCAGGGAGTGAAGAGCCCGAGTTTGTACTCTCAGGTGTACACTGCCTTCGGTTCTGAATCTGATCCATGAGCCAGCAAACAAAGATTGAGTGGAAATGGGGAGCCCTCGCGGCTCTGGCCATTAGCCTTCTGGCACTCTATCCTCAACTTCACTTATGGGCCCATCTGGGCCGAAGCTGCTCGGGCGCGTACGCTTACTTCGATACTGATGAAGTCGCCTACTCCGCTTACTTGCAAGCATTGATTGATGGCCGGCCGCGTCGCAATGATCCATACACGGGTCGCGATAATCTCGAGGGTAAACCATTGCCTGAATCGCTGTTCTCAATTCAGTTTGTTCCGGCCTATGGAGCTGCACTTCCAGCGCGATTTCTTGGTTTGTCTGCGTCAACTGTTTTCATCATCCTCATGCCAATTCTTGCGACCGCATCTGCGTTGACGCTGTTTTGGCTGCTGGCGATCACCACGCGCGATAGTCGACTAGCGGCGGCCGGTGTCCTGGTAGTCCTCTGCCTGGCTACGCTCGTATCCGGGCAAGGACCCATTCGTGTGCTTATGGGATCGAAGCCCTTGTGGAGCTATCTACCTTTCTTGCGCCGGTCTGTGCCCGCTATTTCTTTTCCATTCTTTCTCGGCTTGTTTGGACTCGTCTGGCGATCCGCGATCGCAGAGGACGAACGCTACGTTGCTCGATCAATCGGGGCCGGCTTAATCATAGCTTTTTTGATTTTCTCTTACTTCTACCTGTGGACGGCGGCATTTGCCTGGCTCGCATGTCTCACAATTGTTTGGCTGGTGGCACGACCGGCGAAATGGCAACGCTTCATCTATTCTGTTTCCATCACATGGGCAGTCGCGATCGCAGCCTTGATTCCGTACTTGCTGTTGCTGTCGTACCGATCTGCGAATACAGATCAGATTCAAGTGTTGGTGTCCACACGGAGTCCCGATCTCTTTCGAGCTACTGAATTGATCTCCCTCATTCTTCTTGCAGGTCTAGTTCGTTTGCTTTGGCTGCGGCGCGTGTCTTTCAAGGATCCTTACACGCTATTCGTTATATCCTTGCTACTGCCGCCGTTCGCCGCATTTAATCAACAGATAATCTCCGGTCGATCACTTCAGCCATTTCACTACGAAGAGTTTGTGACGAGCTACTGTGTCTTGGTAGCCGCAGTCTTAAGCTGGCGCCTCTTTTTGCCGGGAAGCTCGCTTACTAGATTTGCGACGTCTCAGCGACTACTCTTTTGGCTTGCAGTGATTTCGTTTACTTATGGAGCCAACAGTGCGTCGGCGATCAGCCGTGCTGCTCTCAGCGACAACGTCCTTCGTGATAAAAGCATCTCGGTGGCCAATAGACTGAGGGAAGCAAGTCGTGAGAACGGCGGTATCGTGTTGCCGCTCGAGATCCGACAGGCAGAGACGCTCCCAACTTTTGCGCCTCAACCAGTATTGTGGGCCGTACACATGTCCGTATTTTCGGGGAGTGGACCAACAGAATTTAAGGAGCGTTTCTACCAGTTCTTATATTATTCAGGTGTTTCTCCCCAAGCGTTGCATAAGCTGTTGGCTTCAAGAAATCATGTGTCTTTTGTTGCGTTGTTCGGCTACGAGCGCGAAACTGGTGTTTTTGCAAAAGGCCTCAGACCTGTAACGCCAGAGGAAGTCAACGAACAGGTGCGAGTCTACAGCGACTACATTAACTCG
>JBGPNE010000283.1:0-4740 GCA_041487335.1 Pyrinomonadaceae bacterium | reverse complement strand
GTTTTTAGGTTGTGAAGCTCTTGAGTCTTTCCTTTACCCATGCAAAAAGAACAGGTCTATAAGCCGAATTCTGTACTCAGGCAAATGCTTGAGTGGCGATCATTCATCTAGTCCAGCTGTTACCAGATGGATCGAGCGACCTACCCGGAGGTCGTAGCACATCTTTCGACATGCTTCGGGCGGGCAGCCCTATTGACGCCTCCCTATTTGGTCTTGCACTGCGAGGAGTTTACCTGGCCGCGCGTGTCACCACGCGCGCCGGTGCGCTCTTACATTAAGCCCCTAGCGGAGCCGCACCGTTTCACCCATCACCCGGACTCGAAAGTCCCTGGGCTGGTTTGCTCTCTGTTGCACTTGTCGTCGCCTGAAAGCGATTGCTCGTGTCCAAACGCCCCGCCGTTAGCGGGCTCGCTGCCCTGTAGTGTTCGGACTTTCCTCTCCTGAGGCATTTGTCTCAGCAGCGACCGCCCGACCTGTTCTCTTGCAAGGTGAGAGGGATTATAGCAAACTGTGTTCAACACGTACAGTACGCTGGTAGTAGTATTTTAAACCTTCGGCAGCCGAATCCCGGTCTCAGATGCTTAAACCAAAGTACTTGAAACCGACCCGCAAACTGTCGATGACACTTCGCGGAACCGTGAGCGCCAAAATTACCGAGGTAACAGAATGGGATAGGGCAATTGCGAGAAGATTAGGCTGACGCTGATAGGCGGCCGCCCAAATTAGTCCGCCAACGAAAGTGATGCTGGCAAGCAGAGGGTTTGGGAGGTGAACGATACTGAACAAGAAGGCAACAAGAAGGATGCTCTTCAAACCTTGTCCTAAAACAATCTGAGCGCGCCGATTGATGAATCCTTGAAGTGCGTATTGCTGGAACAAAGCCCAGAAAGGCACAAAAAGAAACCGGGATCTGAAAGGTTTTACGAAAAACTCCGAGCCGCTAAACAACCAGCTGCCAATGAGAATCAGAGCAACTGCAACGACTGTGGGTAATAGAAGCAGACGAGCGGCTGCAACAAAGTTGTCAACGCGAAATCCTATTTCTGGCAACGTTTCGCCGCGTTCGCGGTACGAAAGCACCATCAATGCAATCGCCAGTGTAGCAGGTATGGCTGCTATTGATTTGCTTCTGCCCCAAAAGGAAAAAACAACCCACTCGGCGATCAAGCAGGACGTAATGACGGAGAAGATTTCCCATATTGCCAGGGCCTCTTGTGCGGATGTCGTCCCTTCAGTCTTGTGTTCGAGTATCACTCTTTTAGAGAGTTGCAAGCAATTATCGCTTTGGTGTGCTTAGATCCGACAGTGTTCCATCGTCAGCAACCGAGAACCGTATCGGATCGCCTACTGCCTGCAGCGTTCTACGAGCACCTTTGCCGCTCTCGTGCATCGCGTAAACAAGTGCCTCATGAACACCAGCATCTAATCGGCCGACCGAGAATGTGTAGCCATGCCACTCGTCCCTGGACCATCCCGCCGCCAACACATCAGGCCGGGACAAATTGGCAATCCCGTTTGCCACAAACTTACCGTCAATGAAGAGTTGTACCTCGACACGATCCCAGGGCGCACCATTGTCAACAACCCAGCCTGAGATTCCCGCGGCAGTCGCCTGCCCCCAGCCGTGGAAGTACGGAGGAAAGACCGTAACGAAGAAGAAGACAGCGAGTATGCCCACAACAATGGTTTCGGCAAGCGACTTGCCAATCAGATAGTGGACCAATCTCATCGATGGCTTCTTCATCCGCTTTCGCTGCAAAACTTCTGGTCGTTCGCTCGCTCTGCCACACTCTTAACGACCTATCTTGATCATCGGACAAAAGCGCCCCTATTACAAACGGAATGCGGCGAACTGCCCTCCTAACAAAAAAGAGGCGGCCCCTCGGAGAGCCGCCTGCTGTGCAAACTTGCGAAACTAACGGCTACTGTGCTGCGCTAATTTCGAGCCGGTCGCCTATTTGTAAAGCCGGATCTGGAATCTCTCCCCTCTGAATATTGGACAGATTGTATTCGCTCGTGACCAGCCTACGATCAGCACGCTGACGCGACAGTCGGACTCTTATGCCTGCATTCTTGCTGCAGCCACCACTGGCCAGGATAGCCTGCGTAAGAGTTAGGCCGGAATGGTAGGGCTTCTGTCCTGGTGAATTGATCTCACCACCCACGAAGAAAAACTCCGTTGGGGCGGGGGGCATTCCCGAGACCTTGATAACATCGCCGGGAACCACCAACGTCGGTAAAGCATTTGACTCCGCAAGATCCACGTCAACTGGTGGACGGCCCTGTCGGATTATCGTGGCACGGGCTGCCTCAGAGAAAGGCATAGCTTCGGAAAGTAGGACATAGAGTGGGACAGCTTCTCGCCGCAGGATCTTCAATCCAGGCGCGCCAACAAAGCCCGTGATCGTCACACTGTGACTGGCGTAATCACGAACATTCACTACGACCGCCGGACTCTCAAGAACTTTGATTCGCTCGCGCAAGTGTGCTGCAACCTCGGCAGTTGTGAGTCCCCCGACGGAGACAGGATCTCCAGCTAGCGGATAATCGAGCAAACCTCCCTCGAGCACTGTGAACAGAGTCGACTGGTTGCCGGGATTATCAGGCAGTTGAATATCCAACACATCGCCAACGCCGACACGATAGACTTGGGTTAAGCCGATTGCTATCGCAGCCCTCGGAACCGCTGCAAAACTGACAGCCGTTGCAGAACTCGACGGCGTAGTTACTATTCTATTCTCGAGGCTGAGATCCGGAATAGCGCGAGGCTGAGCGTTTGACGCGTTGACCACGTTGTCGCTGTTCGTCTTGGGCCTTGCGCCCAAAACGCCGACACGCGTCGCACTGGGACCAATAGAGGCAGCGTGGTTACTTTCCGTGACCCCTGGCTTCACCTGGCCGGACGCTGAAATCGCAAGAGTTGCGATCAAAGAGATGGTGGCAAAAGTTAGCTTTTTCATCGTTGAGTACACAGTGTCTTTCGACCGTCGGGAAGTGATAAGAATTCTTTCTAAGAGCGGCAGCTGAAACTGCGCTCTGCTAGTAATAAACAGCTAAAGAGCGGGAGTTCTTAGAAGAATTTTTGCGGGAATTGGCCCCCCTTTATCAGATTTACCGAGACAACGGTGAGCCTGGGGAGAAAGTTGTCCAAGATTGCAACCGAGAGTCGGCCCGTAACGGCAGTTTCTACTTCTTTGGCCTAGGCACTGGCAGGCCCCCAGGAGGGAAAAGCTCTGACCAACGAGCGCGAAAACGCTCTCTAACTAGATCCTCAACCTCGTCCGCTGTCTCGCAGTTAAGGCATTCGTCCGCAATCGCGCGCGCATCCCCGGAGTCGATGCCGGAGAGAATCCGCCGGACGCGAGGGATCTTACTTGGCGTCATGCTTAGATCAACGGCTCCGAGCCCCACAAGCAATACCGCATACGCAGGCGTTGAGGCCATCTCTCCACAGACAATCGCGGGGATGCCTGCCTGCTTTGCGGCTTTGAGGCTACGATCAATGCCGTACAGCACCGCCGGGTGAAGCGTTCGAAACCACTCAGCAACTTCCTCATTCGCCCGATCCACCGCAAGCGTGTATTGCACCAGATCATTTGTTCCGAGTTCAAAAAAATCCACAATCCGCGCAATTCTGTCCGCTGTAAGAACAGCGGAAGGCACCTCGATCATTGCGCCAATACGAACGTCACCGTATCGTAGGCCCTGCGTTCTGAGATTGGTCTCTTCGTCGCTGATTATCTCCTTGGCCCGTCTGACGTCGCCCACGTCCGCGATCATTGGCAGGACGATGTCCAGACGCCCTTCAGCCGCGGCGCGCAGAATCGCGCGCACCTGCGTACGCATGACGCTCTCGTGCCGCAATCCATAACGAATTGCACGCAGACCAAGCGCGGGATTCCTCTCGGGCTCATCTGTCGAGTCTCGACCCTTCTCTCCTCCCAGATCAAACAAACGAACTACTGCGCCGTCTTCACCCGCGAGCTTCGCAAGCTCCGCATAAGCCGCGTATTGCTCGCCTTCCGAGACTATTACGCCCCGCCGCGAGAGCAGAAACTCAGATCTATAAAGTCCCACACCACGAGCCCCATACCTTCTCACTCCTTCAAATTCCGCGGGCAACTCCACATTGGCGCGCAAAGCAATATCAAGACCGTCCTGAGTTTTAACAGGACCGTGTTCTTTCGAGACGTCATCGGCGCGTCGCGTGAGCAGAGTCGCAGCCTCGGATTGGTATACCTCAAGTGTCGCGTTTGAAGGATGCAGGATGACTTCGTTTCGATTCGAGTCAACTATGATTTTGTCGCCGGTTCTTGTGTGATGGTAGAAATCTCGAAGCCCCACCACTGCGGGAATCCCCAGGCCTCTGGCTATGATCGCAGTGTGCGAAGTCCATCCACCAGTGTCTGTTGCTACCGCCCGGGCATGCTCGAGGTCCAACTCAGCCGCGGCCGATGGTAACAGATCCTGGGAGACGATCACCGCGTCCTCTGAAAGCTTCCGGTGAAGAGGACGTTCACCACTGAGGGCCACCAGCACACGCTGCACGACATCTTCGATGTCTGAACCCCGCTCGCGAAGATAATCGTCCTTTATCTCTGAGTAGATGGATAACAGCCGATCACCGACGACTTTCAGGGCCCACTCGGCGTTTGCTCGCTCCTGGACTATGTAGCTCTCAACGTCGCTGATCAGCTTCTTATCCTCGACCAGGAGCAAGTGTGCGTCAAAAATGTAAGC
>JBGPNE010000282.1:0-4742 GCA_041487335.1 Pyrinomonadaceae bacterium | reverse complement strand
ACCTGCCACCTTCGGTAGTCGCTACACTCAATAGCGACAGAAACTCCGGAGGCTACACGCCTACAGTACTGTCGCCTGTTTATGAGATGGAGTTGCCACCGGCTGACTTTGTGATCTCGGGTCAGCAACTCATTGCAATTGACGTAGTGCGCTAGCCCTATCCTGTCGGCTGTGTTGAACTTGATACGAGTAAGCGGTGCGGCGCGGGCGAGACCATGCAACTAAGCAAGCGGATCGCCGAACTAAGTCCTCGTATGAAATATGCGCTGGGCCTGGTTCTAATTCTGTTACTCCTTGTCCTCATTTATCCCTTCCAAACGACAATCGTACCGAGCTGGCGGTTTCTAGTTGTCGATGATCACGGATCACCTGTGCGGGCCATGAATGTGACTGAGCACTGGCGGCATTACCTGCTCGAGTCTGAGGGACACGAAGAAACTACGAGAACGGAAGATGATGGACATGTAAATTTTCCGGCGCGCACAATCAGAGCGAGTTTATTGCGTACAATGATGGCAAGAATTAATAAAGCTGCGGGCAGCAGCGGTCAGGCAAGGACCGATGCTTCTGCCTCAGTTGTGCTTTGGGGAAGTAAGGAATATGAGACGACGGTAGCCATCTATAACGAGCCAGATCCACCTCAGTCGGAAATTTCAGTGCGCCGGATGCCATAACCCGGTTAGGTTCGCCTGGCAGCAATCAGGAAACGCCTTTGTGAATGCGGTATGCGCAGCGCCGTGGAGGGTAAGCCTGCGCTCTCAATTTTCTCGCGCAGCCCTTCCCCTCCGAAGAGCAACAATGTGCTCGGCCGTGGGGACCATTCAATCAGATGCCGCAGCATTTCATCGAAGCGGTCGAGCGCGCGACAGGTAACAAAACCAACTTCCGGAGTGGCAATTGTTTCAAATCGTTCGGCGACGACTGTGGCTGAAATGGATGTGCAGGTCAGTTTCAAAGCTTCACGCAGGAAGACCGCTTTCTTCTTCGTGGATTCAATGAGTACTGCCTTAAGATCCGAGCGGGCAATCAGGCAGGGAATGATGGGGAGTCCGGCGCCTGAGCCAATATCGGCGACTGCCGCAGCTCGCGGGAGGTAAGGAAGCAAAAGCAAAGACTCAAGGATGTGTCGCGTAGCAAACTCTTCCGGCGCACACGGCGCGACTAGATGCAAACGCGCATTCCAGGCGCTGAGTATCTCGTAATACTCGGTGAATCGATCAAGCGCCGGGGCCCTGAGCTCCGTTTTGTACTCCGAGGCGTGCGATTCCAGCGCGTTTCTAAACCTGGTCGTCGGCGAAGTCATGGCAATCATTGAGACACCAATGCAGTTTTACGCAAACTCGCAAAGAGCGCAAAAGCTCATGAGACAAAATCGTCATGATTGAAGATCTAGCAGAGCAGCACAAACATCTGGGGCGCGCCGTAACCGATATTATCGCCGAACACGCCGCCAGCCTGGACTCGAGGAGAGTTACGTCCGAAGCCACACCTGCCGATCTGCAAAAACTCTTCGATGAACCATTGCCGGAGAAGGGGATTAGTGTCGACCAGATTCTGGCTCGGTTCAAGAGCGATGTCGCCCCTCATGCGATGCAGGTTCCCAGCCCACGTTACTACGGTCAGTTTAATCCGACGCCGCTGCCCATCGGTGTCTGGGCCGACGCGCTTTGCTCGGCGTTGAATCAGAATGCCGGCGCCTGGCGCAACGGACCGACATCGGCAATGATCGAAGCGCGCGTAATGAGTTGGCTGTGCGAGTTGATCGGGTATGGACGCGACAGTTGGGGTACGCTGGCCAGCGGCGGCTCGGAAGCGAATTTGATTGCGCTGAAATGCGCCCGCGATAACACGCAGGTGGGGTTGATTGATCGTGGTGTTCGCTCTGCCTCTGCTGATCTTGTAATTTACGCTTCCGAACAGTGCCACTACTCAGTCGAGAAAAGCGCGGACATACTCGGTCTCGGCCGCGAAAGCTTGCGCAAGATTCCGACTGACAACCGATTTCACATTCGCACGGACAGCCTTCGCGAAGAGATTGAACGCGACAAGAATGTGGGACGCAGCCCTTGCTGCGTGGTTGGCGTTGCGGGGACAACCTCCACGGGAGTCGTTGACCCACTGGAAGAACTGGCAGCAATTGCCCGGAAAAACAATTGCTGGTTTCATGTTGACGCAGCATACGGAGGCGCGTTGGCGTTTTCACAGAAACACAAGCCGAAGCTGCGTGGTATCGAGCAGGCTGACTCCGTAACTTTTGATCCGCACAAGTGGATGTTTGTTCCCTTTGCGTGCGGAGCCGTACTCGTTCGTAGTGGTGGCAACGTGTTGCGTGAAGCATTCGACATCACACCCGAGTACTTGAGCGAGGATCGGGGTGGGGCGGATGTCGAATACGATTTCTTTCGTTACGGACAGATGGGCACGCGCCGTTTCAACTCTCTAAAACTGTGGATGGCGCTGAAGTTCATGGGTGTGCGAGGCTACGCGGAAATCATCGAGCAGCAGGTCGAGCTTACAAAATACCTGGCGAGTCGCCTCGATGAGCTGAACGACTTCCAGCGACTTGGGGAGGTTGAGACTGCCGTTTGTTGTTTCAGATTCTTGCCCCAAACCGCGAGCGATCTGAGCGGTTCGGATCAAGATCGCCTGCAACAAAGGTTGCAACAGCAGATCGAGCGAGGCGGGGAAGCATGGTTAACAACTACCGTCCTTCACGGCCGCCGCGCGCTGCGCGTAAACATCAACAGCTTTCTTACCGAGCGTCGTCACATTGACGATCTGGTAGAATTGCTGCAGCGCGAGAGTCGATCGTGTTTGCGCGATTGCGGAATAACTGATTGAGCCAAGAGAGATATGCTTGGGCATCGCCTGGTTCCCATCAAACATATGGACCTGAAGTAGGGTTAACGCCGCATGAGTCTGGCCAAAAGTTCTCGTCCAGTTGGATCATTTCTTCTGCTGTTCCTCGCAGCGTGTTTTGGTTTTTCCACAGTCCAGAGCCAGTCTTCGTCCCCGCGCTCGCTGCCCACAATCACGTCCCGGCCTGAATTCGACTCGCTGGCTGTCACCTACGATCCTGATACACCCTATGCTTTACCACACATGCTCTTTGTCATTGACCGCAAAGACAACAACAAAATCTATTACGTCAACACCAGACGCTACAGTTTTCACAAGGACTTTGTTAATGGCACCTACCTATCACTCGAGCGCGGTCGTGAATTCTTTGAGAACAATTATCTGAAGCCCAACCGCCGTTTCATCCTGGGCACAATTGCGTATCAGACTTTGATCAAGCGCTGGACCTTCGAATTCTGGGAAGGCGATCTAATTTCGGCTGACCAGATTGGGCTTGCCTCAGAAGTTGTCAACAAGACCTTCTTTGCCCCGGTTGCGTTCAAACCAAACTCACTGCGACAGGACGAAGACTCAAAGTCGGTTGCCGGACTCGATCGTGTGCTCGAGAGCGATATCGCGAAGGAGCAGGAATATGAGGCGCTGAACCTTGCCAAAGGGCTGGGCCGCATTCACATCGTTCCCAAGTTAGACGATCACGTTGAGATTGGCTTTAATGAAATACTCGTGCTTAATGAGGTGCCGGTTCAGCTTCCGCCTGTTGCGGGTATCATCACTACCAAACCTTCCACGCCGCTTTCCCACATCAATCTACTGGCAAAAGGCTGGGGCATTCCCAACGTCTACCTCAAAAATGCACAGGAACTTTTGCGGCAGTACGACGGTTGGTGGGTTACCTTTGAGGCCCGGCGCGATAGTTACTCAATCAAGCGTGCTGACATCGATCAGTTGCGAGAGTATCAACGAAGGTTGGCGCAGCGGCTCGACGTAATGAAGCCGCACTATGATCTCTCGCAGCTGCGTCTGCTCGGTTTGGCTCAACAACGGGCCTCGTCCAGCATTGCTTTTGGCGGCAAGTCGGCAAATCTCGGCGAACTAATAAATGCCCGCCTCCCCGGCATCGTGGTCCCCTACGGCTTCACGATTCCTTTTTACTACTATGATGAGTTTCTCAAAGAGAATAACCTGGATGATGCGATCTACGAGATGCTGAACGATCAGAAGTTCGTGCACGATCCGGCATATCGCAGAGAACGGCTCGTGGGAATGCGTAAGCGCATTCAGGAGGGAAAACTAGACGAAAAACTGCGCGCTCAGGTGCTCCGGCGAGTGGGGCAACAGTTTGCCGGGAAGGGCCTCTTCGTCAGAAGTTCTTCGAACTCAGAAGACTTGCCAAACTTTAGCGGCGCCGGACTGTATACGACTGTTCCCAACGTTCGCGGTGAACAACAGCTTGTTGAAGCAATCAAAACCGTTTGGGCCTCGCTCTGGAATTTTGAGGCCTACGAAGCACGCGAGCGCGCGGGCGTGGACCACTCGAAGATTTTCATGGCTGTGCTGATCCAGGAGGGTATTAATTCTGAGAGTTCGGGTGTCATGATTACGACTGATCCATTTGATACCGAGAATAGAGGAGCAATTTACATCAGTGCGAAACTGGGCCTGGGCATCAAGGTTGTCGAAGGCAAGAAGGTCGCGGAACAGATTGTCTACCGCCCGAGAACGAACGCGGTTCGAGTGCTCACTCGTTCAGATGAAGACAGCCTGCTGACTTTTGACGAAAACGGCGGAGTGAAAGAAGTTCCCATTACGGGCGAGCGCGTTGTACTAACTGATGATGTGGTTCGTCGCCTTGTGCGAGCAGCAACGGCGATCAAGCGCGTCTT
>JBGPNE010000281.1:0-4754 GCA_041487335.1 Pyrinomonadaceae bacterium | reverse complement strand
GACCACACCTCAGGGATAACGGTAGTGTCTTAATTTGTTAGAAAACCACTTACCACCGAGACACAGAGTCAAGGGTTACGCAGAGGAATTCTTTCCCGCCAGACTCCTACTATCATATTATTCCTGCACCTCCCGCTAAATCATCTGCAAAGAGTTGCCAGATGCTGGGGAATCTCTGCCGAAAACGTTCTGGCACCCTAATTGCCCTTGAGGGTCACGGATCAAGCAGATCCTTCGATTCTTGCGAATGGACCAGTTAATGAAAAGCGACAGTTTCCACGATGCTGAGCGACAGCAGACAAGTGTGCTGGCTCCTCTTGAAAGAGCGGCACTTCGAGGACTCGCGCGCCGCATGCCCGGATGGGTAAATTCCGATCACCTATCGGTCCTCGGGCTCCTCGCCATGTTCATGGCTGGTGCGTGCTACGCGGCCAGCAAGCACAATCCGCTGATGCTGCACCTGGTGAATCTCTGCATATTTCTCAACTGGTTTGGCGACAGTCTGGACGGAACCCTGGCGCGATACAGAGATCGGCAGCGTCCACGCTACGGATTCTATGTGGACCACATCATAGATACTTTCGGCACGATGTTCTTGATTTACGGGCTTGCACTGTCCGGTTATATGACCGAGCGAGTTGCCGCGGCGCTGCTTATAGTCTTTTTCATGCTCGCAATCAACTCGTATTTAGCTGCCTACGCGCTCGGTGTATTCAAGATCTCTCAATGGAAAATGGGCCCCACAGAGATGCGTTTGCTTCTTATTATAGGCAACATTTTCCTGCTCTACCGTCCACATACTCACATATTCGGCCATGTCTATCTGCTCTACGATGTTGGCGGGGTGGCCAGCATTGCCGGAATGGCCTCGATGTTGGTCTTCTCGTCGATCAAGAACACGCACACCCTCTACGAATTGGAGCGCATATCTGAGCGGTGAAGGGAAGTGCAGCGATTTTGCAGTCTGCTGGTTTGGCTTTAATGATGCACTGGATAAAGTTCAACGTGGTAGGCGTGCTTGGCTTTGCCCTACAATCCGGCGCGCTTTTTGTTTTTACACATACCGCGCATCACGTTAGTTATCTCGCGGCGACCGCTGCGGCGGTTGAGCTGGCTGTGCTAAATAATTTTGTCTGGCATCAACGGTGGACGTGGAGAGACAGACCCTCCGGAACGACGAGGGAAACTCTGTGCCGGCTTGCGAAGTTCAACGTCACGAATGGCCTGTTCTCCATAACCGGCAATCTGGTCTTCATGACCGTTCTTGTAGGACGCCTTGGTGTCGGAATCTCGGGCGCCAATCTGCTCAGCGTTGCCGCTTGCTCAATATGTAGTTTTATTCTCGCCGACCGAATCGCTTTCGCTAGGGTCAACCTGCACAGCACTCTCGAATCGCAGCTCTAATTTCCCGCTTATTGAGTAGTCTCAGCCAGGTTCGATTTGTACTTGGTGTTTGTTTGGCGATCAGTCAGCTCGATATAGACGTAGCTTGGCGGAATTACACTGGTCTCCATTGCAAACCATATCTGGCCAAGATCGTCCGGCTTGCCCAAGGCGCAGAATCCGTAGAGCCGTTTTCCGCGCTGATCGTAGATGTCCACCCAAGTGCGAGATGCCTTAGTGTTGAGGCCGCACGGTGGCAAAGCGGGGGCGGCAGCGAAAAGCTCGGCCGGGTAATCGGCCCTGTTGAGCACATCGTAACGATAACGGATCCACTCCTTGCCGCTCTGGTGAAAAACCTCCTGTTCGAGAAAGTAGAGCACGGGATTCGGCAAAGGGGGTGGCGGCGTGGTCGCTACGCTCTTGGTTGCGAGCGCGATCAAAACCAGGGCGATTAGAAGCGATGCGGTCTTCTTCCTGGTAGTTAATCTCATCGGTGAACTCCTTTCTCACAGAGATGTTAGTGTCATAGCTTGACACCCGTGGCGGCAAGGATCGCCAGCACGACGGCGAGAATCGCTTCGCCGGCGATCAGGCCCGAGGCCAGCGGAACACGGAATTCCTGCTCAGACTTGGGCGAAACTTTTGCCCAGACAAACTGCCCGACGCCGCCCAGAATAAACGTCATCAGCACCGAGGCAGGTATGAGCATGCCGATGCCAATCGCGGATGGCGAAGGCACTTTCTCGGCATACTTTTCGGTCAGCAATGTCAGCCCAATTCCCACCGCGATGCCAATAACCAGTCCCACCAGACATCCGGGCGGCAACGCGCTAAAGCCCTTCGTAAGCAGTTCGGCAAAGCCCGCCCACTTCACACTGATGGGCGAAGAAAGACCCTGCGGTCCGATGCCAAACCTGTCACGCAGAACAGGGTAGACCATGGCCGTGGCGATTGATCCGACCGGCGCGGCGATCAACTGGGCGATTGTCAGGCTGCGGCTGTTCGAGCCGATCAGCTGCCCTGCTTTGAAGTCCTGCATCAGCGCTTCAGAAGTCACGGCGATGGTTCCCGTCAGCCCGCTGGAAGACATGTTAACAGGCACGTTTCCGGGCGAGATGAAAGCGAAGATGGCCTGCATCATGTTGGACATCGCGCTGATCGGTCCCCAATTAGTCTCGCCTAGCACTCGCAGGCCAACCAACATCAGTGGGAGCGACAGGAGGACAGCGATGAAAGAAAGCCAGACTGGGATCCCCATGCTGAAGTACTGGACCAAACAGATCACCACGGTCATGACAACCGAGCCCGCAGCAACCCACCGCATCGGGAAATCCCGGTGGTCGACCTTGCTACCTTTTAGTCCGTGGAAGGTTTTGACAATCAGGTTCCACTTCAGTGCCAGAGACGTCAGGCCGCCGGCGACCATCAAGCCCGTCGCTGGCCACATGACCCAACGCAGGGTCATCGGGTAGGTCTGCTCTGGAATCATTCCATGTGATACCAGGTAAGACGGCAGGATGAACCAACTGACGACGGTACCGATAGCCATGGCCAGGCAGATACGAAACCCGACCAGCAGTCCCGACCCAAACGACAGCAGGCTCCAGTTGAAACCGATATTCATCGGTTGCCTGCCGGGGAGAAACCAGGTGTCCGGGAAAAGCTTGAGGAAGCTGGTCAAAATCATCAGAGCGCCGGACGCGAGGCTGCCGAAACCGAGCGCCTTCACCGGTCCGGCCGACGCTCCCTTTTCCCGGCCTTCGTGAAGCACGAGGATAGTCTCGCCTGCGGCCATGCCGTCCGCATAAGTTAGATTCTCTTCGTCGATGTAGTGGCGGCGCATAGGCACGGCCAACAGAATGCCTAGCAGGCTGGCACTGCAAAGCCAAAAGAAGATTTGCCAGGTGCCGAGGTGAATAGGCGGACTGAGAACGCCCTTCTGATTCAGCATGTCAAAGGCGGCCAGCAATACGCACATAAACGCAGTCTGTCCGGCGCTGGTGCCCATTGTCTGCACGATGTTGTTCTCGCGGGCATTCGTGCGCGCAGCGCGCAGGATGAGCACGAGCGCAATGAAACCGAAGAACGCCGACACGACGGATAGGTTTGGTCCAAAGCCGAGCTTCAGGACACAGTAGGGATAAGCGCTGCCAATGATCAGCGCGACGACGAGTCCGACTACTATGGATCGAATGGTAAGCTCCGGACCGGTAGAGGGGGCGGTGGTATGGGTCTGGCTCATGAAAACTCCTATCTTCCGCTAAATAACTGGGAAGAGTTTCGGAACTCAGCCATCGTTCATCTCCTGAACACTTTGGTGACGGACATGCCTGTTATCAGTTTCAACAAACGACCGCATACCGTCTTCGCTGCGGATCGGCGGAGAAAACATTCAACTAAAGAGCAAACATTTCATTCAAAACTGATAACACTTGCCCTTGACGTTGCTTATCAATTCTTCCGAGCTTTTGCACTAACCGTGCCTTATCGACTGTGCGGATCTGGTCGAGGACGATCTGACCCTGTTTGCCTTGGAATCTGCAAGGAACGCGTGAGGGGTAAGCCAGGCCTTTGGTGCTCATCGGGGCAACAATGACCGTGCTAATGAACCGGTTCATCTCGTCCGGTGAGATAACCAGGCAGGGTCTGGTTTTGCGTATCTCACTGCCAATCGTTGGGTCCAGATTAATCAAGTAGACATCGAAGCGTTTGATTACCATTGCCACTCATCCGCATCCCATTGAGTCTGAGCAATCGCAGCTTCGTCCAACAAGTCATCGTCTGCACGATCGGCCATGGCTCGAAACGCGTCTGCCCAGCCCTGTCGCGGCTCCCTGGCCGAGCGAATAACAATCTGGTTATCCTGTGCTTGCAACTCGACCTCTTCAGCGAGGTTGCTACGCTCCAGAAGCAACTTCGGGATACGAATGCCTTGCGAATTCCCAATTCTTACGATACGGGTTTTCATGACTTACATTGTAATTACATGAAAACGCTGTGGTCAAGAGCACCATGCCGCCTATATTGCGAGTCCACTGCAAGCGCTTTTTGGGTAGTGTCCTAATTTGGTAACGCAAGCTGTTAGCTTGCGCCGCAAACTGACAGTTTGCGTTACAAGAAACCCAAACCAGGACACTACCGCTTATTGGCAGCGGTTGAAATTATTGACAAAAGTTCTGACCAGGCAGTGAATGCTTTGAAGAGTGCTGCTCAGCGACCGCTCATTTGAATCCATTCTCAACAATTGAGACGACGGTTTGGGCCGAATCTGTGAGCGTCATCGCACCGGGATTGTAGGGTACGTTAAGCTTTAGAGCATCTTGATAACATCTAACCGATGCGTGCCATGAAAAACCATTGCAGGCGCATAG
>JBGPNE010000280.1:0-4771 GCA_041487335.1 Pyrinomonadaceae bacterium | reverse complement strand
TTTCAGGCGCCAGATCAATGCGCTTTTCGAGGTTGTAAAGCGGACTTCCTGCCTCGACATTCTGAAGTCTGACACTAACCTGACCGCGGGCTTCAGAGATGATGGCTTGATAACGGTTATGTTCGTATCCAACATCCGCAAGAGCACCGGGATGATTGCGCGGACAATCCATGTACCGATTAAGCTCTTCTTGCAGGTTCCAGTCGTCACTAAGATTGCCAATCACCAGCCGACCCACTTCATCGCTCAGGTCGAAGAGGTAAACCAAACGTCCACCCAGTCGAGGAGCGAACACTGCGAAGAGCTGATCGTTCTTGAGAACCAGCTCCTCTTCTCCATCGTCATCCACGTCGACAAGCTCGGCGTGAGCGAGTCCATCCCGCTCCACAAACCACCTTGCGGCTTGAGCGATGACCAAACAACCTCTGGCATGGCTGGTCAACGCAGCCGCCCATGGGGCGAGCCACATTGATCGGCCTGCGTGGGCTGCCGGATTATAGTTTGGAGTCTCGTCAGCACGGTTGTGCCACGATGTCTCGTACGAAGAATGCAACAGATGCTTCCATCCTAGCTCAAGCAAACCCTTCTCGGCGCCGTTTTGTTCCGCGGCAATAAGCTCCTGCTCGGCTTTGATTAAATACGCGCGGTGCTCCTGACAATTAGGATCTTCGTACCAGCCGCGATAGTTCTCACCTGCGTTCCACGTCTGGGCCAGTTCATAGAAAGTTCCTTCCTCAATCCTCTTCTCGCCGGCGGGCGGGTGATCCGCGGCCCAATCATCGATTAGTACTGGCTTAATCCAGGTGTTATCCGCTAGCCACTTCAAAAATTGTTCATAACGCTCTGAATGTGATGTCTCCCAACCTCCGACTCCAGCTGCTCGCTCAAGATCATCGCCGTAGACGGCAATCGTGTGCTCATCGCCGGCGTTGGCCAGCCAGCCCATAAGCTCATACATTCTTTCCCAGGAACCGTGATCAGATGGTGGAATGCTGTACCGCAATTGCCGAGAAATCGGCAGCATCACCAGCCCGCATCCTTCACTTATCTCCCAGGTGCTGAAGGCTTCCTTCTCAAGTCGTCGCTCACGATCAAAGCATTCTCTCTCACTGCCCGGATAGTTCGACCCTCCTGCATAGATCATGCGATCATCCAGCAACACGCGTTTATAACCGCCGTTTAGGAGTTCCTTGTTGGTTAGAATCTTCGCTAGCTTCTGCGTGTTCCAGACTCTTTCAGGCACCCAGAAGCTCTTGACATCCTTCAGATCCAGGCCCAGGTGCTCCCTGTACATCCACAACTCTTCATTGATTTGGCGATGGTTGTACTCCGGTGAGAAGAAGGGCATGACGTTCTGGCTAAACGTGCTTCCTACCAACTCCAGCAGACCATCTTTGAGCAGTCGCTTGATCAGAGAAAGGCTCTCGGGATAATGCCAGACGAGGGTTTCCATCAGCGTTCCGCTAAGGTGCAGGTTCAGAGGTATGCGATAGTCCAGATGCATCTGCAGTAACGGCAGGAACCCCGTGCGATGCACACCCGGCCCCCAGAGCGGATTGCTCAGGCCCAGGATGTCATTCATGCCCTGCCGATCGGCGTAGCCATTCGTAATGACATACTGGTTCGCGTGATGGACCAGTGCCATGTGAACTTGGCTGCTTTCGTTCTTATTTCCAGGCGCTCTCATAGGTCTCCTGACTGACGTCGAGCTGTCATCTTTTTTCGCTGAGCGGGGAGGCTCGCAGGTCGAGACTGGCGGCACCACCCGTGTAGCGTTAACGAGAATGCCTGAGAAACCTGCGGGTCGTCTTGCGTTGATTTCCTCGACTTCGCCTCATTCGCGAACTTCACCAGAAAGATTTTCAGGCCTGTAATTCAACGCGGCTCTTCAAGTAAGCCTTTAGTGATTCAAGATCGATCTTGTATTTACGACCGATTGGTATGGCGCGAATAGCGCCAAATTCAATCCAGAGTTGGATTGTGCGTTGCGTTAATCCGGTGATTCTTGCCGCGCTTGCAGTATCGGCAAATCTCTGTTCCCGTTGTTTGTGAGGCAACGTTAGATACACGTCGAGCAGGTCATTACTATCGCTGTCGCTATCGTTGTCGCTCTCTCCCGTGGTCATGGAAGGGGCTATGTGTGAAGTTCTGCCTAGGAAAATCTTCTTTTCAGCTAACATGAGAGGTGTCTCCTTTGACCGATTTGTACTCTTTAAGTTGTACTCTTTAATAAGGCTAAAGACTGTCAGACTCCAGAACAACATGGACCCTGTTCTCGGATTTCTATGCGACCCAAACTGTAATAACTGCCACCCGAGCGACAGCTCACTGTGACATGCGACTATTTCTCACCGGCAGCGCTTAAAGACCTTGCAAGCACCAACCAGGAGCGCCTTTCGGAAAGATGACGCATGTCCGTCGTCCAACCTTCTCCGGCTGCGAAACTCTAACGGGCTGATCAGCGATTAGCGCTCAATCAGCCCGCTAGCTGACCCCATCGAAGAATGCGCCTCAAAGACTGCACCTTCCCCTCGATGCAAGTTGCAGACAATGATCGTCTCATTCGATTGGAGGACAGACTGTTAGATAGCAATCTCCATATTCCTGATCTTTAGTTCGGGCACGATGGGCGGGGCAACTCACATGCCACCAAATGAGTATTGCGAAGAGTACGAATGGTGTGACGCCGGTGAGATCGAGCTTTTGCTAGGCTCGGAGCTAATTAACTGGTCCGAACAGTTCACAATCAATTTTGTTGGGTCAAATATTTGGCATTCAATGCTCACTCATGATCTGTCATCATTCGTTCGTTTGGGGCGCAATTGTTAGCAGATGCTACAGAAATGTCTCAAACCGGGATTGGTTGATTTTTGTTCAGGGAGGAAAGCGATTTGATGTAGCAGGTGGCTTTGACCCTTGAGCCCTGATCTCGGGTTTCCCATCAAACGTGAAGTTTGTTGCTTCGGCTCAGACGCAAGGCGAATTGGTCATGTTCAGGTATGGAACGCGACAAGGTCGAATTCCACTTTTCAGCCAATTGAGGTGGTCCAATCTCTGGAGTCTTGTGAGGCCGGCCGGGTTGTTCGTCCTGGCTCAGAAAATACTTACAACGTTTTCTTCTCTATTGGATGTGACCCTGTATTGCTGTAGCTTGCGATAAAGCGTTCGGCGGTCAATCCCCAGAGCTGCAGCAGTCTTGATCTGATGGCCTCCATAACGCTCCAACATCGAGATAATGTACCGACGCTCGACCTCAACCAACGGTAGGTTACTAAATGTGTACTCTTTAAACGCGTCGTTCTGACTCTCACTACCCTTGAGAACGTCAGGTGGCAGATCGTCGATGCCCAGTTCTTGATCGACTCCGATAGCCAGCGCATATTCGACGGCGTTTTCCAGCTCGCGCACATTGCCAGGCCAGTGATAATTAAGCAGTGCGCGCATTGCCTCAGCAGAGAAATGACGTTCCGTCATGCCCCAGCGTTCGGTGTGACGGCGCAAAGAGTGATCTACGAGGAGCGTGATGTCGTCGTCGCGTTCGCGTAATGCGGGCATATGCAGCGGCACAACGCGCAGACGAAAAAGGAGGTCAGCCCGGAACTTACCCTCAGCAACGGCCGCAGTGAGGTCGCGGTTTGTGGCCGAGATTATGCGAACGTCGATGGGTATGTTCTCACGCCCGCCAACACGTCTCAGCATTCGCTCCTGTAAAACCCGCAAGAGCTTGGCCTGTGCCGAAAGGTCTAGAGCGTCTATTTCGTCGAGAAAGATGGTGCCGCCAGAGGCCTCTTCAAACAAACCGCGTCGCGTCTCGTGGGCTCCTGTGAACGTGCCGCGCTGATGACCAAACAGTTCTGCTTCCACCAGCGTGTCGGGTATTGCCGAGCAATTGATATCGACGAAGGGTGCCTTGCCTTTTCGACTGCGCTCATGTATGGCGCGTGCAACCAATTCTTTCCCAGTCCCGGTATCCCCTGTAATGAGGACCGAACTGTCCATCGGGGCAATTCGATCTATTATTGCGAAGAGTTGCTTCATGACACGCGAACAGCCAATCAGAGCCGGTATGGCATCGCCCGAGAAACGTGACCCTGAGGGCGGGGCCTGGAGGCTGGCACCGCGGTGGCCGTTTCGCTGCCCGCTGAGATTTCTTCCGTTGTCGACCTTGCCAGTTCCTCCGGCCTTGGGCGCGGCTGATTCACGCCGGCTTAAGATAACTCGCTCGACTACGTTTGCGACTTCGTGGAGCTGGAAAGGCTTGGTAAGGTAGTCGGTTGCCCCACGACGCATCGCTTCCACACTCTGATCTATAGTGGCGTATGCGCTCATGATTACAACGTCTTCATCACCACCACGCGCTTTTATCGGCTCAAGCAACTGTAGACCCGCCGGTCCAGGCGCGGAGGCATCGGCGAGAATTAGATCAAACGGCTCCTGAGTGATTCGCTCGAGTGCCTCGCTAAAGTTTGCGCTCGACGCGACACGGTAGCCACGTTTACGCAAAAACAGCTCGAGGGTTTCACGGAATGCCAATTCATCATCCACTATGAGGATCGAGCCAGGAATAGGGCGACTTGGATACATAAGGTTTGTACTCTTTAATAGGGCTAAAGACTGTCAACCTCCAGAACAACATGGGGCTCTGCTCTTGGAGTCGCTGCGAGTAAAGCTAACCGGACCAGAGTTAAGGGAGTTGATAAGGAGAAGACGTTTCCCTGGCAGGTTGCGAAGAAAAGGTACAGCAGCAGGTGCTGGTCGGCATGCCCTTTCG
>JBGPNE010000279.1:0-4775 GCA_041487335.1 Pyrinomonadaceae bacterium | reverse complement strand
TCTTCTGCCTCCTCGAGGAAGTCATCCTCTTCAGCCATACAACGGGCCTCTTCGATGCCTGACGCGCATCCCTTCGACGTTCAAACGGCGTTTCCCCCAGGCGCGGCGGCCAGCGTTTCTTCATACTACCATTGGGAATTCAGACGGGCCCCGTATTTAAATGCTGTCACCATCGGGACTGTCGGGCGGTTGATCCGGTATCAGCTCACGAAGGTCCAGGACCTCTGCAGCGCTCCCTGACGCGCGCGCGGCCAAGGTTAAGTGAGGCGAGGGATATGAGAAACTTGGCACATTCCCCCTCGAATGGTTCTGGGGGCCAGACTCTTCGGCTGTCCGAAGTAACTTGAATTTCGTTATGATTATTCGGCTTATACTTAAGCCGATGCTGCTATCGAGATCACACATCTGTTCAGCGATAACCCTTTGCGTAACTCTCTCAAACGCATGCTGCAGCTCTTTGCCTGCTACGGCGGCTTCATCGGCCAGGATCAATTCAAAATCCTGGCCGGCAAGAACTCGGCGTCGAGCGTGATTATGCAGTAATAAATCCGCCTGATTATGGATCCTTCCGGTGGCAACGACCACGAGATGGGAGGCTTCCGTCTCCAGCTCACGGTCGATAGCCCAACGCGCAAAGGCCGGAGTAAGGTCTCCATCTCGCGCCAGCAGAAGGAATGATTCACCGCAAATATTGGCCATCATCTGGCCGTAACCGTCACCGCCGGAAGCGCCAAGAGCAATCTCGTTCACGGGAATACCCATTTCGCGGAGAAGATAGTGGAGACGGGTAATGAGCCACGAACCGTTTTCCAGAAGCGAGGCCGCCAATCGGGTTGGCGCAATCACTTCTTCCACCTTCTCGTCAGCAACCGCCGAGCCACACTCGCTGCACCTTGCATCGCTAACCGTAACCACCGCAAGCGCATCAGCAGTCGGCAGTCGAAACAGCGCGTGTCCTGTCTTGCGGCAACTTACCTGCACCTCTTGTTCTACCAGTCCGGCCTCCTCGAGCCTCTCTATCGAGGTCTCATAATACTCCGCAGTGTCTCCAGTAAGGAGCTTAGCAGCATAGCCCTCGACATGGGCCTCCTTGGCGTGCCGCAAGAAGATCCTTGCACCTGGATCCTCCAGCATTGAGGCCGCACGGATACGCTCACTCATTGTCTCCCTGCGCAAACTTGTGTATAGCGAATCGGTGTCTTGCTTCGCTACGAATCGTTTGAACCCATGAGGAACGCTTGGTTTTCCCTGCTCCCACTGCGGAACCGCTTCTTCCTGTTCGATCTCGCCTGGCTCAGCTTCCCTAAGGAGAAATTCGCGCGTGTCTCGACAAAACGAGTCAAGCTTCCTGAATGGCTCGCTCGTGCGCGCTTCATAGATGATTCCTGCGCGGATGAAAGGACCTTCTGATTTGTCGTCATTGAAAATAAGGTAGAAAACATGATCGCTAAGGCAGAACACATCGCCTCGGACATAAGCCTCCTGATTTTCAGACTCGGTCCATGTGGCAATTGCAGTTTCCATCTCTCCAATGCGCTCCGGGCTCAACAACACGTGGTCGAAACAGTTAAGTCTGACCGATCGAATTAGAGGAACCAGATTCTTTTTCTGCAGTTCCTCTAGCAGATGAATGCGTCTTGGTCCGCTTGTTTTATGACTCAGAGTCTTGCTCTCGACAAATAACATGGCCTGCCCTCACCTTCTAGCCTGCCTTCATTGTCTGTTGGTCGGTGCGCCCTCGTCTGATTGACTAACCTTGATCATTACTGTTTCCTGGCCTGCTACTTTAGACGAATAACGCCGCTGCCGTGCGATTCGCAAGGCAAGCGTCTCGTAAGCGTCCAGTCCAGATCTGTGATTGCCAATCGACGCTTGCACTACCCGTCCGTTCTCGATCTGCAAAATGACCTTTACCGAACCGATGTTGGGAGTGACTTCGCTTGTTTCACTTTCATTCCCTCCCGGAATAGGCGCCTTGGCTGCCAAAGACGGAGTAGCAGACCCATCAGACCTGGGTGTCTCATCTTTCCCTATCGATGGCGTTCGGCTCTCCTGGCGACTCGACTGCACCAAACCTACCGCCACCTCTTTTCCTTTTCTGAGTTCGTGCTGGTTTGCATCGTTCCGGTCAATCTTGGGCAGGGTTGACGGCAGCTCTCCACTGCTCTGCCGCGCTGAGCCGACGCCGCTCAGCGAAGGCGAGGACGCGGCGAGAGGGGCAGACGAAACCCTCTTCCCAAATCCCCCTGTTACTGCGATGACGGTGGACAGGCCCAGCATCATCAGACCTGCCGCAGCCATTGCCAAAATCGGTCGGCTATTGCTACTCGCCGGAGCTCCTTTGGCCACGGACGAAGAGACCAAAGCCTGGTCTGTCCTTATTTCAGCGGCATCACTGACAGTAGGCGACGGGGGAGCCAGCAGCACCGGTCGTGTCAATGCTTTGCCGGGCGCGATCATCTCGATCTCTAATCCATTCTCATCCCAACAGCCCAACAACTCAGAAACCACCTTCTGCAATGAGCTTTCGATCGACCGTCGCGGAGGCTGGATAAGTGGGTTAAAGTTGAAGGAGGCAGATGGTTGGGCGAGTGCCACGCATATTGCCTGCAAACCGCTCAGGTTATCCAGTTGAGCATCAACTAGCTCTCCCTCATTGAAGTAAAACATGGCGGGACCCTTTGGATACTCAATCAGTAATCTCCCTGTCTTCTGCTGGTGACGAAGGATTCCAACGAGATCCGACAAGGGATAATCATTCAAGTGCCCGGTTAGTACCACGAAGCGACTGTGCTGCATTTGCTGCTCCATTCTTCACGTCTGTCCGGCGAGTTCTGGTCCCTGCCTGGAGCATCTCACATACAAAAGGGTGCCACGCGGCAGGGCAGATTAAACTCCGGGAATGTATCGGACAGCCTCTTGGCTAGACCGCGGTCAAGAGTTTCAAGAGTCCTGTACTCCTGAATTAACGCATCCTGTTTGCCAAGTTCCTGATAGGCCAGAGCCAGCCCATAGTGGGCTTTGGCCATGTCGGGACGCAGGAGCGTTGCCTGCTTAAAGGCGTCTGCAGCATCCCTGTTGCGACGCGCACCGAAGTAAACTAGTCCCAACCCATACTGCGCCTCAGCCATCTGCGGATTGAGACCTAGCGCCTGTTTGAAAGCTTTAACCGCGTCCCCGTCCTTCTTCAGCTTGAGATATGCGAGACCCAGATTCAGATGAACCTCAGCAGACTGGGGTTCCCAAGAGATAGATTGCTGATAGGCGTCGACAGCTCCCTTTAGATCATCGGAGTCAAAACGCTCCCGGCCGGCCTTGTAGTAATCAAACGCCTTTTTGCGGGCGGAAGTGTCGCTCGGCGCAGTGTCCTTCCGGGCTGGGACTTCCGCGGTTGCCACTTCGGCTGCCGTGGCACTGGCCGCAGTTGATGAATTTGCCAGCGGCTTGTCCGGGACGTTCAAGGAACTTGCGCCTTTTTTAGGTCTCTCACTGTTAGTATCGCCTTCACTTTCACGACTCTTTGGCAGAGCGGTCTTTTCTCCTTTTGGAAGGCTGGGAAGCTCGGGAGGCGCGCCCACGACATCCAGTGAAGATGCAGTCACATCCGGGCTTGTCAATATGTTCGACCCTATTTCGAGAAGGTCTCCGCTTGACACGGTTAGTTCAATCGACCTGGGTATGGGCAACACAGTTGGGCGAGAGGGAGGGTCGACAATTTTAGCGATGGTGTCATCGAAATAGTAGGTGATCGTCCTGTACGTGACCTCCACCGGCTCATGCTTCAGTTCGCCAGCCTCGAATGTAACCAAGTTCGTCACCAGCTTTGTCCAGTTGCCGAATCTATCAAATTCGTAGTCGTACGCCTCTCTGGCAAGAATGGAGCCATCATCGCCCCGCTGGGTCATCTCAACGATATTGCCCTTGTCGTCATATCTGTACTCTTCTTTACCAACGGTAGAACTCGCCACTGGATAAGAAACATTTTCAATCCTGTTTCCCCGGAGATCATAGGTTGTAATTTCCAGCATCTGCCCGGGTCCTTCTATCAACCGTCCCTCCTTGAGTTCCAGTTTCGCCGTTTGCACCTTAACTCTGCGCACAGAGCCAATCAGGCCGTCTTGTGCTTTCGTGCTATCCAGGATTGTTACTGAGGCAGCCGGCTGACCACTGCTGACGCTGTTCTGAGCATGAGTGGAAACAGCAAGTGTCAAAACAGAGCCTAGTACCAGGATCGCACTCTTGCTTCTTCTCGAATTGCAAAACATCGCGCCTCTCCGGTTTCAAATTTCGAAACACCTGACTACAACACGCCCTCGTATGGGGGAACAACGAGAAACAACGTTAAGCGGGGTTTGAAGAAATCCCGTTCCGGCGGATCCGGTTCGGCTAGACTCAGGAGAGCCCGGTAGCTATTGCCCTTGCGAGCAAGTCGGGCCCGGCTGAGCCCATATGTTGTACAAACCGGCGCGCAGCATACAATAAGTTGTAGAAAATTGCTACTGAAACTATTACGAAATCAAAAAACTTTGAGGCTAGTCGAAAATACTTTGATACGCAATTCAACTTGCAAGGAGCTACTGATGCAGTTTCGTGAACCAGCAGACACAGAATTGGACTTCCACTCAACTACAGAACCGACGGTCTGGTAGCTTCTCACTCAAGCGATGTGGAATCCAGTCATTTTGCGGTCGAGTGGTCGCGCGAGTTGAACCCGGTCGCTACGAAGCTGTGAGTAGATTGCTTGTTGCTGGCTACCATTCTGTCGGGTTCAAAAT
>JBGPNE010000278.1:0-4785 GCA_041487335.1 Pyrinomonadaceae bacterium | reverse complement strand
GCTCGGCACTTCTCATCATCTCGCCATTCAGAGAGACAATGCGATCACCAATCTTAAGGCCAACTTCAGCCGCCGGTGAATCGTTCGTTACGTCGCGAATTACAACCGGTATTCCCCCGTAGTCAGGGATGAAGTCGAGGGTGCCAGCGGTCTCTCCGTCCTCGGTACGAGGAGTTGGTTTGATAGTTAGCGCGATGCGCTCGCCACTTCGCTCAACGACCAGGGGCAACGGCTGGCCCGGAGAAAGTAATGCGTCGCCACTAATGGCGTCCCAGCTCGGATTGTCGCTGCCATTGAAAGAAACAATCCGATCGCCCGGTTGCAGTCCAGCCGCCTGGGCAGCGCCCTTTGGAGAAACATAACTGACAACCGGAGCCGGAGTGGTCGGCATCCCATAAATCAAAGCGCCCGCAAGAGGAATGGCCAGCGCCGTCAAAACGTTCATCACCGGCCCTGCAAGGGCGACTAAAACCCGCTGCCAACGTGGACGAAGGTTAAACATCTCCTCTGGCGGAATATCCGTGGCCCCGGCTCCTTCTATAGGCGCGTTAGATTCATCGCCGCCAAGTTTTACATAGCCACCCAGCGGAATCGCCGAGACACGATAGTCAGTCTGGCCCCATTTTTTTCCAAACAGGCGTGGGCCAAAACCGGCTGAGAACGTCTCAACGCGGATTTTTAAGAGCTTTGCGACGATAAAGTGGCCAAACTCGTGCAGGACAACAGCAGATCCAAGTATGAAAATAAACGCGAGGATATGTATAACAACGCTCATTTAATCCAATTCTCTCTTCTTTTAACTCAATAAAAGCTTGATTTCTGCAGGTGGTTAGACTCCGGAGACCAAAGCCAGGTTGCCGGAAACGAGTTTACGCGGCGGGAAAGCGTCCGTCAAACAGTTCTTCCGATGAACAGATCAGAAGATTTTGCCAACTTTTCGATTTCCGCAGTTGCAGAGAGGCGCGCGGCCCGGTCGGTATCGAGGACGGTTTCGAGATCCGAAACGGGCTTTGTTGAATGACGGTCCATTACTGCTTCGATTACGCGAGCGATGTCAGTCAAGCAGATTCGCTCCTCGATAAAAGCCCGCACCGCCTCTTCATTTGCCGCGTTCATCGCCGCAGGCAAGGTGCCTCCTTCGCGCAGGGCACGATAGGCGAGTGGGATGCAGGGGAAGCGATCCAGGTCGGGGGGTTCAAAGTGAAGGGTGGAGAGAGCTGCTAAATCAAGCGGCGGCAGCTCGCAGGAATGGCGGTCGGGATAAGTCAACGCGTACTGGATCGCGTGCCGCATATCCGTGACGCCCATCTGAGCGATCACCGAACCGTCTACCAGCTCGATCATTGAATGCACGACAGATTCCGGATGGACGACTATGCCAATCTGGTCTGGCTCGAAACCAAAGAGCCAGTGTGCTTCAATTACCTCGAGTCCTTTGTTCATCAGGGTCGCGGAGTCGATCGTGATCTTCGCTCCCATGTTCCATGTCGGATGACGAAGCGCTTCGGAGACGCTCGCTTCCTGCATCTCTGCTTTGTTCTTTGTCCGGAACGGCCCACCAGAGGCTGTCAGTATTATTCGTCTGACTTCCGTGCGCTTTTCTCCGCGCAGGCATTGATGAAGGGCGTTGTGCTCCGAGTCAACCGGCAAGAGCTCCGCGCCTGACGATCGAGCAGCGCGCGTCATCAACTCGCCGGCTATCACCAACGTCTCTTTGTTCGCAAGAGCCACTCGCTTCCCCGCTTCGAGGGCGCGCAAGGTTGGTACAAATCCGACCGCACCCACAGTGGCGGAGACGACGCAATCGGCCTGTGGATGTGTGGCTACCTCCACCAAACCTGCTTCTCCGATCACTATTCGCGGCAAATCAACGTCTCGTTCAAAGAGCTTCGCGCGCAGCTCATGAGCGGCAGTATCTGTTTCGACTGAGACAACTTCGGGCAGGTGAAGAGCTATTTGATCGGCGAAAATCTCAACGTTTCGGCCTGCGCCCAGGGCTACGACGCGAAATTGTTTGCTCCCCAACGATTCGACAACTCGCAGCGTATTGCAGCCAATGGAGCCCGTAGAGCCGAGTATCGCAATACCTTTGGGATTCATATTAGGCTACGAGCAGAGGGATCTGTCGCTCAGATTCAAAGGCGCTAAATATGTCTACAGTCTGTCCGTCTTCATTTCTGTATGATGCCGCCGTCACGCGCCATGGTCGTCCCGCTCTGTAGGTTAGCTCCACCGCGGCATTTACCGTTCGTCGTTCGCCGATGACCTTCAGACGCAATGTCGCATCGCCGTCACTGTTATGAACATTGATATTACCGGTGACGAAACTGCCAAAGTTTTTGACCACGCCGATGTCTTGCTTCAATCGTTCATTCTTGCGCAGAAAATCCCTGGCGGTAACGGCTGCCTCGCTGTTGCCGACGGAGTAAAACACCAAGCCAACGATCCCGCCCGCAAAGACAATAGTTAGCAGAACTATCGTGATCACAACGGCGGCAACGATGATCACTATTTTCTTTGTAGTCATTAATACATTCTGAGAGAGAGTTACTGAAAGTAGATACGACCGAAATAGTAGATGACTGGCGCGTTGAAGAGCAAGCTATCGAGACGATCCAGCAGGCCACCATGACCGGGCAGGATCTTGGCTGCGTCCTTGGCTCCGGCACCGCGTTTGAGTGCACTTTCGGTTAAGTCGCCCAATACACCCACAACCATCATTACCGCAGCAAGAGGAAGAGCCCATTTCAACGGCAGATCTTTGAAAAACCAAAAGTGAGAAACTGAGGCCATTAGCAGAGCCGTAACCAGTCCGCCGATGGCTCCTTCCCATGTCTTTCCCGGACTTACAGTCGGCGCGAGCTTGTGTTTACCGAATGCCTTACCCACGTAATAGGCGGCCGTATCAGATCCCATAATGACCAGAAAGAAGAACGACAAGAGATGAGCGGAGAGCGTCTGCTTGAATCCCGTGCGTACTGCAACAAGGTAACCGCCGAGCAAAACGATATACATCACTCCGAGGATCGTAGCACCGGTCGAGGCCAGCATCTTGTCAAAAGGCGCGCCGCGGAGAGTTGCAGCGATAAGCGTGCCAGCGGTGAGGGCAATCACGATGAGTTGGATCATTTGCATCAGCAACACATCTGAAGACGGGCTGGGTTCGTTGAAATAGAAGACCGTGAAGAGTGCGGCAGCGCCGAGAAAGCCCGCCACAATGTCGGGCTTCATATCGCGCCGCCTGGCGAGCAAATAAAACTCATGGAGGGCAAGCACCATCGCCGCGGCAGCTAGCAGAACGAACAGCGGCTGCAACCAGGAAATTAAGATCGACGCGATGAGAAAAGGCAGGATGATGGCGGCGGTGATGATGCGAGGCATGGAGGAATTTTCAATCCTGGATTTCTGATTTGCGATATTTGCGATTTTAAGATTTTGATCCTTAAGGTCTGTGAAAATTCACTTCGCCTTCGCCACAAGCTTCAACCCACCAAAGCGCCTGTCGCGCCGCTGATAATCGACAATTGCTTCGAGCAAGTGAACACGGCGAAAGTCTGGCCAGAGCGTTTCGGTGACGTAGATCTCGCTATAAGCCGCCTGCCACAATAAGAAGTTAGAGATGCGCAGCTCACCACTGGTACGGACCAGCAGATCGAGATCTGGAAGATTGCGTGTATAAAGCTCGTTTGCGATTCGCTCTTCAGTGATTTCGTCAGGAGGATTTCCCTGATCAAGCAACCTGCGCACAGCAGCACGGCAGGCATCAATAATCTCGGCGCGGCCACCATAATTCAGAGCAACCGTCAAAACCATTCCCGTATTATTCGCGGTGCGCTCAGTGGCCCTGGCAATCTCACGCCGGACATTGTCAACGAGTGCGTCTGTCCGGCCTATAGTCTGAAACTTGATGTTCTGCCGGTCGATTTCGTCAAGTTCGAGACGAAGATAACGACGCAACATTCGCATCAGTGCATCGATTTCGTAGCGCGGCCGTTTCCAGTTTTCCGTGGAGAATGCGTACACGGTGAGCGCACCAAGTCCCAGTCGCGCTCCGGTATCAACCGCGGCTCGCACGGCTTCCACGCCGGCGCGGTGCCCCGCAATACGCGGCTGACCCCGCTGTGCTGCCCAGCGACCATTGCCGTCCATGATGATCGCCACATGGCGGGGCAGGCGATCCCACGCGATTGATGCAAGGAGCATCTCATCGCGAGTTCCTGCCTTTACGATTTCGGCAAAATCAGAAAGCATTCGATGCCGCTCGTGGGCTTGGAAATTAGACCAACCTTTGGGTGGTGTTCTAATTTGGTAACGCAAGCTGTTAGCTTGGGCCGCAAACTGACAGTTTGCGTTACAGGAAACCAAATCAGGACACTACCAACCTTGGGGCGTGATTTACCGACCGCGACTCGAACTATCCACATTCTTGTCTCAAGAATGAAGCGTGTCAACAAAGACCGTAAGACAAGCGACCAACTTGCTCTACTCATCCCTCGTAGCGCACCGATACCAGTGCTAGTCCGCACGGCGGCGCCGTTGCGCCGACGAGCGAACGATCACCTTCGTTGATTGCGTGCTCCACCAGCTTCTTGTCCATCTCGCCTCGACCAACAGCAAGCAACGTGCCGGCGATGGAACGCACCATGTAACGAAGAAAACCGTCGGCACTCACTCTTATTTCTATCATGCGAGAATGCGTGCGTTCATCGTTGCGCCCTGTGGCTTCAAGCTGTGTAATCGTGCGAATCCTGTTCTCCGCATCCGATTGAGCTGCTGAAAAAGCGG
>JBGPNE010000277.1:0-4807 GCA_041487335.1 Pyrinomonadaceae bacterium | reverse complement strand
AGAGCCGAAGGCGCGAAGCGGCCGTGAGTCGTGTAGAATACTTCGCGCTCGTGTCGGCTTACTGCATGTCAACGGCACCGCTCAAACATACGAAGGACGCACGGTCCAGGCCACAGATCCGGCCCGCGAAGATAATCGTACTTGGATTTCTGCTGCTTTGCGCCCTGGCTTTGTGCGCGTGCGCCGGGCACGTGAGAAGCGACTCCAGCGAAGCAACACCTGTTCTCACGAAAATGCCAGATACAACCTATCCAGCGCCACCCTTAAGAGGCAATGCCGGCACAGCCGATGTGGGCTGGGTATTGCCTGGTCCGACTGATGCTCAAAAGCATGATGCCCGTCGCGAAAAGATCTCAGATTATCGCGGCAAAGTTCTGGTGCTCGACCTTTACGCGACCTGGTGTGAGCCTTGCCGCGAAAGCATTCCCCATCTGATAACTCTGCAACGGAGCTATGGAGAGCAAGGCTTGCAGATAATCGGGCTGAATGTTGGCGGGCCAGACGACCGCGTGGAGGTGGCAGATTTCGCCAGGAAGTTCGGCATTCAGTATCCGCTTGGCTTTCCGGACAAGTCGCTTGAGGATCTTTTGCTCTCGGACAACGAAAGCATTCCGCAAACATTTGTATTCGATCGTAGGGGTGAAGCGGTCAAGCGATTTATTGGCTACGGAGAATCCACTGCGGATGAGTTGGAGCAAACAATTCGAAGTGTGATTGAGAACGACGTGAACCGGGAACCGGAAACCGGGAAGTGGAAACCGTGAAGCGGGAACTGCTGACTGCTGATTTTGTATCCGTGTCTCGCGAATCGAGCGAACAGGTATTAACTATGACGATCACTCTCGAATTGTTACCGACTTTGGTGTTTGGAATCGTAATCCTCTGCTGGCTTTTCTTCACGGCCGTCTTTTTCTTTCGCAAAAAGCCTGAAAAAGCACCAGACCAAAAGCGGGACCACGGCTCGATTGCGGGGGTCGTGCTGCAAATGATTGCGTATGGCCTTGTCTGGTCAGTGCGTCGCAATCTGTTCACACCGATGTTGTCCGGAAGCAAGGCCGTCGAGATGGCCTTAAGTGTTGTGGCAGTTGTTGCTGCAATTGGTTCGGTTGCGATGGTCATGGCGGCAGTGAAGATACTCGGCAAAGAATGGAGCGTGACCGCGCGCCTGGTGGAGGGACACAAGTTGGCGACGACTGGTCCGTACCACTTTGTACGCCATCCCATTTACACGGGCATGTTCGGGATGTTGGTGGCGACAGGGCTCGCGATAAGTCACTGGCTGGCGCTGCTGGTGGCAATTTTTGTCTTCTTGGGGGGCACTGTGATTCGTGTGAGAAGTGAAGAGAAACTGTTACGAGAAGCTTTCGGTTCAGACTTTGATGCCTACGCGCGAAGAGTGTCGGCCATACTTCCGGGGCTATATTAATCAATTCAGGGCAGGCGACTATGAGAAGAGCAAAAATTCTGGCGACGCTTGGACCAGCCTCTCGCGATCAGGCGGTGATTGAAGCGCTGCTGGCCGCAGGCATAAATGGCGTGCGCATAAACATGTCACACGGCGCGCGCGAGGAGCAAGGAGAGGATATCAGAAGAGCCCGCGCTGCGGCCCAGAAGCTGAACCGGCCGCTCGCCGTACTTGTCGATCTCTCCGGTCCAAAGATTCGCACCAGACAGTTGAAAAATGCTCAGCCCGTCACGCTCGAAGCCGGTTCCGTTTTCGTGCTAACGACGCGCGAGATCATCGGCGACTCTAAGCAGGTAGCGACAAACTATCCGGATCTTCCGCAAGTCTTAAAAGCTGGTGACGGGATTCTTCTCGACGACGGAGCGATTGCTCTCTCGGTTGAAAGCACAACTGACACCGAGGTCGTCTGTCATGTAATCAACGGCGGTGTCCTCGGCGAGCGCAAAGGCATAAACTTGCCAGGAATCTCACTGCCGATCGCTTCCCTAACCGAAAAGGACGTTGCTGACCTCAAATGGGCCGTCGAACAAGACGTTGATTACATCGCCCTCTCCTTTGTTCGCAGCGCTGAAGACTGTATCAACGCCAAAGAGCTAATCAAACAGGCGGGTGGGCGCGCGCCCCTTATTGCGAAGATCGAAAAGGCCGAAGCGATAGATCATCTGGATGAGATCATTGCAGCCGCTGACGCAGCTATGGTTGCGCGCGGGGACCTTGGTGTGGAAACCAGTGTAGAACTTGTTCCGGTCTATCAAAAGCGGATCATTGAGAAGTCCATGCTGGCAGGAAAAATGGTGATCACTGCAACCCAGATGTTGCAGTCAATGGTAGCGAATCCGCGGCCCACGCGCGCCGAAGCTTCCGACGTGGCTAATGCGGTCTGGGATGGAAGCGATGCTGTCATGCTCTCGAATGAAACGGCAATGGGTTCGTATCCAGTCCCCGCGGTAGCAACCATGGCCCGCATCATCGAAACGGCCGAGTCGGGAAAAAAGCCTGAGTCGAACAATGTGGCCAAGTGGGCCGGCAGACAGTCGGGACGAGTTAGCCGTGCTCTTTGCGAAGCCGCCGCATTCGCCGCGGAGGAGATGGGAACGAGAGTGACGGCTGTTTTCACGGAATCAGGTCTAATGGCGCGCCGGCTTTCCGCTCTTCGCCCCGAGCAGAGAATTGTCGCGTTGACTCACTCGCGCGCAGTACAAAACGAGCTGGCTCTGATCTGGGGTGTAGAGTCGCTGTTAACTCCGCGGGCGGATTCAACCGAAGAGATGTTGAAATCCGGGCAGAAGACTTTGCTGGAAGGCGGGGCTGTCGAAAAGGGCGAGATGATTGTAGTCATGGCAGGAAGACTCTCTGGTCTCGGAATCTCAAGCTCTGTGACGCTCCTCACAATCGGCGGCTCATTAGTACCAACCGACGCGTGAGCCTCCCATTGAACATATCCGCCGGCGAATTCTTCGATTTGATTCGGCCGGCAGTTCTAATCTGCTCCACACTGCTCTCCACTTGGGTGCTGACCAGTGCGCGGCAGCGCCGGTTTCCCATTTACATTTCAGCGGCGTGGGCTTTGGGCACGCTCTTCTTTCCGCTCATTATTTTCCCTCTTTACTTGATCGCTCGATCGATTGCGAAGCGCCGCGAACGATCTTTGCCAAATGCCCTGTCAGAGCACCCGGCCGATCCTTCGCAATCAGTGGTTCGCTGGAAGAGTACCGTATCTCTTCTTTACGCTGCGGTAGTGCTTGCCTCAACGGGTCTGTATTTGTACCGCGATTATCGGAGCCTCGATGCGCATTTGGCGCGAGCGGCTCAGGCTAGAGTTACCGGAGAACGAAGCAGAACAATCAACGAATACCGCGCGGCACTGGAAATTGAAGATAATCCGCACACGCACAAACTATTGGCAATCGAACTTGCTGAAGCAGGCGACTGGACCGAGGCGCTTGCGCAATTTCGTTTGGCCGAACGAGCTGGCGAGCCCGATGACTTGATCCCTTTCCGCATTGCCACCTTGCTCGATGCACTCAATCACGGAAGTGAGGCAGTACTCGAATATCAGAGATTCCTTAACAGTGACCCGTGTACTCAACAACTGCCGGACTACCGATGTGAAGTGGCAAGAGCGCGAGTTAAATCGGCGCCGCGCGAATCTCATTGAATGCGCCTAGTGCCGCACCGGATTCGATCAATGTCGATAATAGCCTTCGCGGGTTCTCACGGAGAGATGTTTCATTTCTCGAGGGGCATCGGCGGGGAGAGTGATCTCTACCTTGATTTTGTGCCACTTTTTATCGCCGCTGACGTTCCCGGGCAGTACACCTATCGTGTACTGGGTACGCAATGCGACAGCGATCGACTCAAAAATTGCTCTTATCTCGGCGGGCTGCACGCGGACAACCTCGTTTTGATAGAACGTCATGCCGCCGGAGATGAAGCTGATCTCATTGAGAATCATTTGACCCTCCATACCTAGTGAGGATCCAGATGAGGCTCCAGCATCAAGGACATTTACCGAATAGACGAGAACGTTTGATTCTCTTATCAATTCGCGCAACTCCTTAAGCGTGTAGTGCGATTCATTATCGAGCCCATCGCTAATAAGGATGATTGCGCGTTTGGCGTGGCGACCGTGCATAACTTTGTCTATTCCTACATAAGAAGCGTCATAAAAAGCCGTGTTGCCTTTTGGCGGCATAGCGGCGAACTTATCAATTACGGCTTTTGGATCAGACGTCCAATCCAACAAGAGCTGTGGCCGGTAGTTAAAGCCTAAGACGAAATACTCATTAGACTTGCTGCTTAGTTCCAGAAAGCGACTTAGCGCTTCCCTCAAGATTTTCAGTTTGGTTGAAGCTCCGTAACGCGGATTGTCCATGGAACCCGACACGTCAATGAGAATCCCGATACTGACGGGCTCATCCCGGTTACTGAAAGAGACGATCTTTGCCGGCACCTTGTCGACCAAAACGGTGAAGCGATCCTGGTCTAAGCCGCCCAGAAAACTACCGTTGTCACTGGACACAGTTACAGTCAAGAAAACCGGTTCAGTTCTTACCTGGAAACTATCTTCCCACGGCTCCGGTTCGCCCGGTTGACCGGCAACGTAAATGAAGGCGATAGGGACCAGCAATCCCGCTAGAAAAATTTTCTTGTAACTGCTGAGCATGAGCCCATCGAGGTCGGCGCTCACTCCACGCGCACCATCTCACCAACCGCTTCCTTTTCTTTGCGTTCTTGAGCGATTTGCGCGGGTGTCTTCTGAGGATCGCGCCAGTTGTCGAGAATGCCGACTTGATGGACGCACTGCAAGGTGCAGGTGGGCGCACACCACTTTTCGGTGTT
>JBGPNE010000276.1:0-4815 GCA_041487335.1 Pyrinomonadaceae bacterium | reverse complement strand
AATGACCAATTATTAGCCACACAACTCGGAATCTCATTCCTCTGGGGCTACGCCTTCATCCACTACTATCTCGATTCCAAAATCTGGCGCGTGCGGCGGGATCCATCGGTCGGAAGGGCGCTAAATATGGGCTAACCGCGCCAGTTCATCAGTACCGAGTTGATAGGATTAATCTGTATTAACAGTCGCTAACTGCTCCCCCGGTGTGCGAAGCTTGAAATACAGGTCGCTATCCATCGACTATATCAGGTTTTATTCCTCCTGGTGCTCCTCGCCATCATAACGTAACACGATGGTTTCGTCGTCAATGACCGTCTCCAGATGCACGGGGCGGCCCCAGAGTGTGTGGACGTGTTCCAGCGCTTTGCGGGCATAGCGCATTTCGAGTGCCGTTCCTTCGTGGCAGTGTTTTAAGTAGAGTTCGCGGTTGCCATTGTAGTCTCCATCCTCGACTTGAATGTAAGGAAAGCCGAAGTTGGTCATGTTGGCCACCAGCTGATCGCGCACGCGTTCCCAGCGCTTCTCCGTAATCGTCCACTCCTCTTCTTCGACCAACTCATAGACAAAGAGATCCAGCTCTTCGCACAACTCTTCCGTAAGATTGTTGCGTAGAAAAGAGACATCGTTTTCAATCTCACGCACTTCGAAGATCTTTTCGCGCCCTCGCTCGCCGCTGCGCCCAAACTTCTCACGTTCCTCCTGCGAGGGATTGTCCCAGCGCCGCTCAATGTCTTCGTAAATCTTGTAGCCCAGGTAGTAAGGATTAAGTTGGCCCTTCTGCGGCGAGACGACACCAGAATGAAGGTCAGCAAACTCGAGATACTCTTTGTCCGGAAGGTCCAGCTCCCGCATGATCCGCGCATGCCAGAAGCTAGCCCAGCCTTCGTTCATTATTTTGGTCTGCATCTGCGGTACGAAGTATTCCATCTCCTCGTGCACCATCGCCACTACGTCCCGCTGCCAGGTCGCGAGCGCGGGCGAATACTTCATGATGTAGAAGGCGATGTCCTTCTCCGGCAATCGCTGCCTGGAAAGCCCGGTCTCCTGCTCAACCTCGCCTGGAGAGCGCTCGATGTCTCCAGGCTTCTTCCCCAGATTCCAGAGGTCGTCATACCGGCCCTCTTTGGGCCCTTGCGCTGCTCGACGTTGCTCCTCTTCGGCCGAGATGTCGCGCTTGATGAAGAAGTTTGGGTCAATGTGTTCTTCAATTGCGAGCACGGCGTCGAGAAACTTTTCAACAGTCTTACGCCCATACCTGAACTCATACTCCATCATGCGCTGAGAGTGCGTGGAGACGCTCTCAACCATGCGCCGGTTGGTCTTTGAGAAGTAGACGTTGTTCTTGAAGAAATCGACGTGGCCCAGCACGTGCGCAATAACCATCTTGTTTTGCACGGGGCTGTTGGTTTCGAGCAAGAAGCCGTAAGCGGGATTTGTGTTAATGACCACTTCATAAATCTTCGAGAGGCCGAAGTCGTACATCGTCTTCATGCGATGGTAGGCCTTGCCAAATGTCCAGTGGGAATAACGGCCCGGTAGAGCATAAGAGCCGACTTCGTACATCACGGTGGCAGGAACGATCTCAAACCGTGTGGGATATGGATCAAGGCCAAAGTTCCGAGCGACCTCCCAGATTTGCTCGAGCGACTTTTCGAGATTTTGGATTTCGCGATCTTCCATAGAACTCATAACCAGAGAGCGAGAGAGTCACCGCGCGGCTGTTAGCCGCAATCAAAGGAATAGTTATGGAAACCTCAGCCAAACAGCGCCGGAGGCGTGGAAGATGGTAGCCAGGTGCAAGCGCGCAGCGAGCAGCGCCTGGAATGCAACCTCGTAAGTGGCCCGCGCGCTGAAAGCGAGCGAAGATGCTACGGTCATCAGTTTCGACATATTTCTATCGCCCTTTTCAGGGCTCGGCTGCAAATGCCTGGCCCTGCCAGGCGCTGCGCACTTCGCACTTCCACCCCAGCGGGGCTGCCCCGCTGGGGACCCCGGAGCGCTTGCACCTGGCTACCTTCTTCCGCCTGCGCTGCAGGCTCGTTGTCTCATCGAACGCAACTTGTCTGACGGGTAATGCAAAAACTTGCTCAAAAAACAAGAACTTGCGAACTTGTATCACGGAGAAAGATAGAAGATGGTGAACTAGAGAACCGTTTTCGCATCGCAAACATTTTGATCTTGCCCCGGTGTGGCGATGCCTCTCTGGGCCAATTCCGGGATTAATTGGGCGTTTCGATACCACGCCGGCCAAAGAAATGCTTCAGTGCGGGATACACGTCTTCCTTGTCGTCAATCCGCACACCGACAAACCGCTCTTTCATTTTCAGTCGATCATTAAAGATTGATAGCAGCGCGCCTGAAGAGCGGCGGTTACTCGTCGAACCCTCTTCGCCAATCTCGCCATAACCGAAAAGATTGCAGGTCAAGACCAACTCATCTGCCAACCGCACGGCCTCTTCGTTATCTGAGTAGTAGTTATCCCCGTCTGAGAAGTGAAAGGGGTAGATGTTCCAATCCTCGGGCCTGTAGCGCTGGTGGATGATGTCGAGCGCGAGCCGATAAGCCGAAGATACGACTGTGCCGCCCGACTCTCCTTGTGTGAAGAACTGCTCCTCAGTAACTTCTTTCGCTTCCGTGTGGTGCGAAATAAAGACTATGTCCACGTTGTCATACTTGGTGCGCAGAAATCGCACCATCCAAAAGTAGAATGACCTGGCAACGTACTTTTTGAACTCACCCATGGACCCTGAGACGTCAATCATGGCAATTACAACCGCATTCGACTCGTAGCGCATGACCTCTTCCCAGGTCTTGAATCTGAGGTCGTCCTTTTTGATCTCGCCAAACTTCGCACCCCGCCCGGCGCGAGCGTTTCGCCTGATGTTTTCCATGATCATCCGCCGCTTGTCGAGATTCGCTATCACACCGGTGCGGCGAATCTCGTTGAATCGCGTCTTTTTGGATTGCACCGCTTTCTTGGCTTTTTCTTCGAGAAAAGGCAGGTGAAGATCTTCGAAGATGAGCGCGGCAATCTCGTCGATATTGATTTCCGCTTCGTAATATTCGGCGCCCGCTTCATGTCCAGCCTGGCCGCCACCAGTGCCCTGACCCGGCTGGCCTTCGCGCGCTAGAACGTCACCCACGCGCGTTTTGCCATCGCCCTGTCCGACGTGTTTCTTCTTGCGATAGTCGAAACGAAACTTGTATTCATCAAGCGCGCGGAGCGGAACTTTGACAGTGCGTTTCCCATCGGAGAGGATGATTGCTTCGTTGGAGACAATCGAACCGAGATTCTTCCTCACCGCTTCCTTTACGCGGTCCTTGTGGCGCTCCTGGTCAATGATTCCTTTGCGCTGCAGTGACCAGTCGTTGCGTTGGATTGTCATGTTAAGACCAGCAAAATGGTAAATGGTGAACAGTAAGAACTATCCAACCACGGCTCGAAGCCTTTCGGCATCACCCTCGTCAGAACAGAAGTTTGAAACCACTTCAGTAAAAGCCTCAGGAAACTCTTCGTGCGGCAGATGACCGCAGTCATGGAAAACTATCAGGCGCGAATCCGTAATTTCCTCTTGCAGCTGTTTGCCATAGTGTAAAGGCGTTTCGAGATCGTTTTCCCCCCACAGCAGAAGGGTCGGCTGAGTGATTAGATGCGCTTCGCGCTGAATGCGATCGGCGTCCCAGCGGCGCACCGTGCGGATAACGGCGCGATGCGTGCTGGCCGCCCGCAACGGAATGTGGCGCGCGTCAACCCTTCTTTCGTCAAGTACCCAGGCATGCCTGTCATAGACTCGCTTCATACGCATTCGGAGCAACCGGCGCGACCCGAGCAATAAAGGTGAAACGAGATCGCCGATAATCGGCGATCCGAACAGTCGCATCAACAGATACTTTGTGGGCGCGTTGTTTGTAACAGCGCCAACCAGAATTAACTTCTCAACCCGATCTGCATGATTGAGAGCAATCGTTGCCGCCACCGCCCCGCCATAGGAACTGCCCACCACGACTGCGCGATCTATATGCAGTTGATCCAGCAGGCCCACAACCATCCGTGCCTGTGAATTGATCGTATATTCGAGGTGTCTGGGTTTATCCGAATAGCCATAACCAAGGAGATCAGGAGCGATCACTTTGAAGCCCGCTTCGGCTAGTTCCAGCAAAACCTTGCTCCACACGAGTGTAGAAGAACAGAAACCGTGGATTAGAACAATCGGCGGCGCGTCGCTTTCACCCGCCTCCTGAAGATGCACGCGCACACCATCGACTTGCGCGAAGCGCGAGTGCTCAGCATGAAAGACAACCTCGCGGTGCCTTTCCCAGTCAACATCGCGCGGCCGCGTTAAAAGCTTGGCCGCAACGGCTGCTGTTGCCAGCCCTGACACGCCTGCGATCAAGTAGCGTTTCTTCATCAGGGCTTCCCTTCTTGCAAAATCTGGGTCAACGCTAGCCCAATGGCATCGACGCCATGCTGTTCAAAGACCAGTTCCGTGCCAATGGCCGAACCGAGTGAAGCGTACGAGGAAGACTTCGTATTCAGAATGCGCATCGGCGAATCTGGCCTCTGGCTAATCACAGGCCGGGCCCTGAGGTAGTTCCTCCACCTGAAAATACGCCGCTTCCGGGGCAGGGGTCTAACTGTGCCGAAGACGATTGTTCCCATGTTGATCAGAAGGCTCGTTTGTGCTGGATCTCGCCTTGCGACCTAGAATCATGACGCCCGCGACTCAGAATCGAGCGCGCGGGCGTTTCTATTTACCTAGCGGTTTGCCAATCCAACGTGCCGCACAATCCAACAATTCTAGCGCGCTCCCTCTT
>JBGPNE010000275.1:0-4819 GCA_041487335.1 Pyrinomonadaceae bacterium | reverse complement strand
GCGGTTTGCGACGCGTGCGCGGGAACGTAATCGGCGATGAGAGTTATTTCCGCGGCGATGCTCTAGGCGATGGTTGGCTGTGGACCGACGTTCAGTGGTATTTCGGCGCCGAGCCAAGCGCTCTCTCAATTAATGGCAACGAGATCGATGTCAACATACTTACGCCAAACAAAACTGACGAACCGCCGGTGGTAAATGTGAGCGGCACCGACGGCTATGTAACGCTCCGAAACCGAATGGTCACGGTTAAGCGTGGTGAGCGGTTGAGCATCGGAATCGAGCGTGGGTTGTCGGACAACAATGTGCGTGTATGGGGAGAGTTTCCTTTCGGCAGCAAAGGCTATGGCGCTCGTCTCTCATTACATAATCCTGCGCTGTCGGCTGCAAATCTTTTTGTCAGCGCACTCAAAGCGCATGGCATTACGATCGATGGGGCAGCTCAATCGCGTGATTCGCGCACACCCAGGAGTGAGAGATTTGATCCATCGCGCGCCACCGAGTTGGCATTTGTTTCAAGCAAGCCTTTGAGTGAAATCGTGAAAACAACGAACAAGGAGAGCGTCAACTTAGATGCCGAGCTAATCCTTCGCACGCTCGGCCGTGAGCGCAGCGAGATGCTGCCAGCGCCAGAGCCGGGCGGAAAAGAATGCGGCGACGACGAAGCCGGAGCAGCCCTGATTCGCCTTTGGCTCTCGCGCGCTGGAATTTCAACCCAAAATATCGCTCTTCATGACGGCTCCGGACTCTCACGCCTCGATCTTGTTACGCCGGAATCCACCACGCGGCTATTAATTGCTATTTCGAAGACTGCTTCTAGTCAGGTATTCCGGGAATCGCTACCCATTTCGGGCCGCGATGGAACACTCCGCGGCCGTCTCAAGACCCTAACTGATCGCGTCTCGGCCAAAACCGGCTCGCTGACTTATGACAATTCGCTATCCGGCTATGTCACCGCTTCAAATGGCCAAGTATTGGTCTTTTCCGTTATGTGCAATGACCAGACCGGCCGCATGAGCAGCACTCGCGTGATCGACCAGATCGTTTCTATTCTTGCGGCTTATCCCCGCTCCGAAGCCCAAAAATAGCCAGAATTTACAGCCCTCTTTATCGAAATATCCCTGTTTACCCTAGACAAACCTAGTTTAACAGACTATTATTGTCGTGCCGCGATTGCGGCCACAGGCTTCCCGACGTTCAAATCTCAAGCTAGCAGCCCCCCAATGCTTGAGCTCTTAAACTTGTGCTCATCCTCATCGATTCAGGAGTCTCCATGTTGAAACCAATCACCACTAGCATGCTAGCTGCTCTTGCGGTTGTGGCCATCAATTGCGGTGCTTCCGCACAAACGAATCTTACGGCCAAGGCCAATGGGTTTCCGCCGCAGCCCGTCCGCACGGTGGTGGAAAGCGATAGAATCAATGACGGCCTTCTCGGTCCGGTCCGCCGAGTACGTACAGAGGTCGTCAAGCTATCGAACGAGGGTGGAAGATTCACCGAAGGCAAACGGGCAGTGATCGCAGTGGTCGCCTACAACATCAAGGGCCGTAAGATTGAGGATCAATACTTTCCGATCGCCGGAGCCACCCTCACCGGTAAAGAAGTCTACAAGTACGATGAAAACGGAAACATCAGCGAGATGACCATGTTTAATGACGATGGATCGTTGCTGACCAAGGAAGTCTACAAATACGAGTTTGATTTTGAGGGTAACTGGAACAGGATGACGACATCCGTTGTCGGGGTTGATGGAGGCAAAATCATTGTTGAGCCATCGGAAATAACCTATCGCTCGATCATGTATTACCTTGATCAGAAGATGGCGAAAATGATTCAACCCATCTCCACGCCTGCCGCGTCGCAAACAAGTGCGGCCAGGTCAAGCGTGGAGCCTAAGATGCAACCGTCGGTTGTTGCGCCTCCAGCGCTCAAACCGAAAGCGTCCAATCAGCAGGTTTTACCATTGCTCCCAGCATCCTCCGTCACGGTTGACAAGTTGAACGAAATGAATTCGGCTGAGGTGGAGAAAGGATTGGCTGGCGCAGAGACGAAGGCACCGCTGGTTGTGCTTGACTCAGAGCCTCCACCGATTCCTGCCCCGAAGCTAATTCTCAAATCCGTCTCTGGAGGCGTTCTCAACGGCACTGCCCTTAACCTGCCCTCTCCAGTCTATCCAGGCAGTGCCAAGCGGATGAGAATATTCGGCATTGTTTCGGTTGATGTGATAGTGGACGAGACTGGCAAAGTGATATCCGCGCAAGCCAGCCGTGGTCCAGCACCCTTGAGGGAGGCTGCTGTGCAAGCGGCAATGAGAGCGCGATTCTCTCCAACCACGCTTTCGGGCGAACCTGTGAAAGTAGCTGGCGTGATCAACTACAACTTCGCTCTCTCCCAATAGACCTTCTGACGATGGCGCTCCAGTCCAACTGGTACGTGATCGTCCGCTTTATCCCGCCGACAATATCTCTCTTATGGGTTAGAGGAGCTAATTCAAATGGCACTGACTGGGCACCTTAGCGACCTTTCGCTTTCCGAATTGATCGAGTTCTTTTGCAACCAGCGCAAGGTGGGACGAATCAGAGTACTTTACCCGCAGGGTTTCGGCTATTTCTACCTGCAGGCTGGCTCTGTGGTAGACGCGCGAATTGGGGTCCTGCGAGGGATCGAGGCCGTTTACTACGCGCTGACTCTGGCCAATGCGAAGTTTGAATTCAGTGGGTCAGCAGAACCGATGGACCGCACCATCAATCAGCCTTGGACGCAAGTTGTGCTTGAGGGACTTCGTCGACTGGACGAAGGAATTACGCCTGCCGAAGCTTTTCCTCAAGGTTACCGGCCGGAGAACAATGAGGGAGAATCGATTGAACAGAAGCCAGTCCCCAGTTCGGAAGTTCATGATTTGCACATGCCAGCACTTCTTTCGTTCATGGATAAGGAATCCATGGCGAAACAAAAGCCATTGATTGCCAGCGCGGTCGGCTTGGTAGTGCTCGGCAGTATCGCGGTCATTGGTATTCCTGCCGGTTGGTACAGCCGCGCCAAAGTCGCTGTGGCTGCAAGCCAGCCTGTCAACTCGTCTCTACCAGTATTACAGGCTCCTTTACCGACTGGCGAGAAGACTCCAAAGGCTGAGGATTCGGATACCACCACCCATGCCAACGATGCCGCAGCTGTCGCAAGACGGCAGCGTGAAAGGGAACGAGCCAAAGCGCGCGCGGAAAAGGCGGCGATGATCAATGGGGCTTCGACACCTTCGTTACCGGACGCAACGAGTGGGGCAGTTAATTCTGCCAAGACGGGACCGAAGAAGATTTTGGTGACGGTAACTTATGATGAATCAGGGCGGGTCACACAAGCGTCCGGAGGCGATGCAACTGCTCTGCGCATTGCGCGCCAGAAACGCTTTCCACCTGGAAAGGCCGGCTCAGCGACGATCACGATTCTGATCAACTAGGAACGGGGTTCCCCCGTTCCCCTGTTCCCCCGTTCCCCCCAATCCCCTCTTTACCCTCTTCTGAGTCCCACAATCCCGAGCATCACAAGCAGAGCTCGTTTCAGACCAAGCTCGCGGCCCCGCGGGTCATACCACTCGTCGAGTGTATGTGAGCTTCCTGATGTTCCTCCGGCGCCAAGTGTGATTGCAGGAATGCCCATCGAGATGGGCAAGTTTGCATCCGTGGAAGCCTGATCGAGTCGTGGTGTGAAGCCCAGGGCGCGTGTCGCTTCCTGAGCAAGCTCGACTATGGGCGAAGCAACGGGGGTTTCGCCGCTTGGGCGTTGACCTATCAGTTGGACGTTCAATTCGAGAGGCAGATCGCCTTTCCGGCGCGTGGCATTCTCATCATCTGCGGCTTCACGGACGGCGCGACGGAAAAACGCATCGAGTCTAAGCAGTTCGGCTTCGCTCGCTGAGCGAAGGTCGACATCCATCAGCGCCTCACGAGGGATGGCGTTGATGCTCGCGCCTCCTGCGATGCGTCCGACGTTGAAAGTGGTTCTCGGTTGCCTGGGAACAGGGTATGAAATTAGTTTTGAAATCGCCCGGCCCAAAGCGTGAACAGGATTAGCGACGCCGAAGTCGCCCCAGGAGTGTCCACCCGCTCCGCGCAGTTGCACCCGATAACGGCGGGAACCAAGCGCGCCATTTGTAATGCGATCCATTCCTGGCCCATCAAGGCTCAGAAAAGCATCAACCCGATTGGCCCATTCGCCCCTTGTCAAAAGATGTCGCACGCCGCGGAGATTTCCCTCGCCTTCTTCGCCGACTGTGCCAACAAAAAGGAGAGAACCTTCGGTTTCAACCTGCATTTCCTGGAGCGTGAAGGAGAGCGCGATTAAGGCTGCGAGACCACAGCCATCATCGGAGATTCCCGGCGCCAACAATCTGCTGGCGACTCGACGAACTGTGAAGTCAGTACCCGCGGGAAATACAGTATCGAGATGAGCGCTTACAACGAGCAGCGGCGAATCAGCTCGGCCTTCTCGCAGAGCAATGCAGTTTCCTTCTTCGTCGAGCCGCGCGGCAGTTAACCCAATCTCCTGAAGTTTTCTGCACAGATACTCGGCACGCGCCGTCTCACCAAAAGGAGGGGCCGGAATTGAACAAATTCTAATGTGCTCTTCGATAATCTCATTTCCTTGAGCATCGAAGAACTCAAATGCACGCCGCACCGCCGCGGTTCCAAGTAATTCTTCAACGCCTTTAGCGGCACGCGATGTTAAGACTGTTGCCATAAAAGTGGGGTGGAAAGATGTTAGTAATCGGTTGTCAGTAGTCAGTGGTCAATAGTTTGTGTTCAAACCAGTTGCATAATTTCTTCTT
>JBGPNE010000274.1:0-4820 GCA_041487335.1 Pyrinomonadaceae bacterium | reverse complement strand
AGATGAGTTTCAGGACACTGATCCTCTGCAAGCTGAGATCCTGATGTTGCTGGCAGCAGACAAGCCCACTGAAGATGACTGGCGCCGCGTAAGGCCAAGTCCCGGAAAACTCTTCATCGTCGGCGATCCAAAACAATCGATCTATCGTTTCCGCCGCGCCGATGTGGCCCTCTACCAGGAAGTAAAACGAAGAATCGTGGCTGCAGGGGGCGCGCCAGTAGAGTTGAACGTCAGCTTCCGGATGGTGCCCGAGATCCAGGAGGCGGTAAATGCAGCCTTCGCCCCGGTCATGGGTGACGATTCGTCCACCCAGGCCCACTATGTGCCACTGGCTCCATTTAGATCCGGAGTCTCGACACAACCGGCTGTGGTGGCGCTTCCGGTGCCGAAACCGTTTAGCAACTACGGCAAGATCGTCAACTGGAAGATCGACGAGTCGCAACCGGAGGCCGTGGGGGCGTTTGTAGATTGGCTGGTAAACCACAGTGGGTGGACGGTCACGGAACGTGAGCACCCAGACGTACGGGTACCCATCCAGCCGCGCCACATCTGTCTTCTGTTTCGTCGCTTTCGCCATTTCTTCACCGATGTTACGCGACCTTATGTGAAGGCTCTCGAAGAACGTCGCTTGCCGCATCTGCTGGTTGGTGGTAGCTCATTCCATACTCGCGAAGAGGTAGAAGCTCTTCGCAATGCCCTGACCGCTATCGAGTGGCCTGACGATGAGCTTGCGGTCTTTGCCACGCTGCGTGGACCACTGTTCGCTTTCACGGACTCGCAGTTGCTAGCCTATCGGAGCCGCTGCTCGACATTACATCCGTTCCGGCAAGTGCCCGCCGATTTGCCAGAGGCGCTTGCCGAGGTGGTTGAGGCCCTCGCATTCTTGCGGAAGCTGCATCGCAAACGGAACCGCCGGCCCATAGCCGAGACAATCGGGGCTTTGCTGGCCATGACCCGGGCGCATGCCGGCTTTGCGAATTGGCCCACGGGAGAACAGGCCCTCGCGAACCTGATGCGTCTTACTGACATGGCGCGCAGAGCAGAGCAGAACGGATTGATCTCCTTCCGAGCGTTTGTCGACTGGCTGGAGGATCAAGCCGAGAACGGTGAAGCAGGAGACGCGCCGGTAATGGAGGAAGGCGTCGACGGCGTTCGCATCATGACGGTGCATAAGGCAAAAGGTCTTGAGTTTCCCGTGGTCCTGCTAGCAGACATTACGGCCAGGGAGGGGCGCGAGCCTTCGCGATGGGCCAACCAGGCGGAGAAGTTGTGTGCGATGCGGCTGGCCGGCTGTGTGCCGATTGAAGTCCAGGAGCACGCTGCTGAGGAGATGCAGATCGAGAAGGAAGAGGCCGCCAGAACTCTTTACGTAGCCGCCACCCGGGCGCGCGATCTTTTGGTGGTGTGTGCTGTTGGCGATCAGCCTTGCGAAGGGTGGCTGGCGACGCTGAATCCGGTCATCTATCCTCCTGAGAGTAACAGCTTCAATCCGGAAACCAGCCAGCCTCTGGGTTGCCCTCAGTTCGGCTCGGACAATGTTGCGCTTCGTCCTCGGAACGCGTTGCGCCCGCCGGGTTCGGTAACTCCGGGATTGCACAAACCACAGGCTGGAGAGCATCGCGTTGTTTGGTGGGATCCCTCCTTACTTGAACTAGTTAAGGAGAGCGGGGTCGGCTCAAGATTGACGGAGTTACTCAAGGCTGATGAGCAGAGGGTCCGATCAGAGCAGGGCATTCGGGCTCATGACGAGTGGCAGACCGGGCGCGCGAGTGTTCGGCAAGTGGCTGCGAGACCCGAGTGGACGGTCGTAACTGCCACTGCGCACGCTGTCGTGATGGCGCGCAGCGCTGAGACTGAAGAGAGTGGACGCCGTGCGGCAGAGGTCTCGATTGCTGAAGCCGGCATGGCTACAGCCGTGTCTGAAGTTACCGTAGAATCGATTGCGATTGACTTTGTCCGACCGCATGGCAAGCGCTTCGGTACCCTGGTTCACGCTGTTCTGTCAGTGGTGGCGCTGGATTCGGAGCGGGTCGGAGCAGAAGAATTAGCCCGAGTTCAGGGTCGAATTTTTGGTGCGACGGATGAGGAGGTTGCGGCCGCGACCGAGACAGTTAATAGAGCTCTTCGTCATCCGATTATGCAGCGAGCAGCCGAGGCGGCGGCCAAAGGAAATTGTCGGCGAGAAGTTCCCATCGCCATGAAGCTTGAAGACGGGGTAATGATTGAAGGGGTGGTGGACCTGGCGTTTCGTGATGAGGATGAAGGCATTGTCTGGACTGTCATTGATTACAAGACCGACTTTGAAATCGCCGGCAAGCTCTCAGAGTACCGCCATCAGGTTGGATTGTATGCCCTGGCGGTCTCGCGCGCTTCGGGCCAAAAGGCACGAGCCGTCTTACTCAGGATATGAGTTAATGCAAGAGTTTGCCGTAATCGACATTTCCACATTCGCTCCTGGCGCCCAGAGCGCAAAGCAGGCTTTGGCGCGTCAGGTTGATGAAGTTTGCCGCCAAACCGGCTTTCTGGCCATCGTTGGACACGGGCTATCCGGCGAGGTGATCGCCGGAGCCTGGAACGCGGCCCGGGGTTTCTTCGATCTGCCGTTGGACAAGAAGCTCGAAGTGAAGATGCCCTATGTCGGTTACCCGTATGGGTACGCGCCCCTGCAGACAGAGGCATTAGCCAGGTCGCTTGGCGATGAAACGCCTCCAGACCTCAAAGAGAGCTTCAGCATCGGGCCACTTGACCGATCGCCCAATACCGCAGACTCCTCTGACGTAGATTTTCGTTTTGCTCCCAACCTGTGGCCCAGGGAGCCAATTGAATTCAGAGACGCATGGTCCACTTATTATCGAGCCATGGCTGAGCTGGCTGCGCGCATCATGCAGATTTTCGCAGTGGCGCTGGATCTACCAGAAGACTTCTTTGCTGACAAGATTGATCAGCACCCCAGTGCGATGCGGGCGTTGAACTATCCCGACCTGTCCATATTGCCGAAGCCTGGCCAACTGCGGGCCGGGGCGCATACCGATTATGGCAGTCTGAGTATACTGCTATCAGAACCGGCACCGGGCGGCTTGGAGATTTGCACTCCCGAAGACGAATGGCTGCCCGTCCCGTTTGTGCCGGGAGCGTTCATTATCAATATCGGTGACCTGATGGCGCGCTGGACTAACGATCGCTGGGTCTCTACGTTGCACCGTGTGGTATGCCCTGCGCCCGAGGGGGGCGGCTCGACGCGACGCCAGTCGATAGCTTTCTTTCACCAACCCAATTGGGACGCGGAAATCTCCTGCCTCCCTACCTGTCTGGCGCCTGGGGAGACGGAGAAATATCCACCCGTAAGTTCGGGCGCTCACCTGCGCGAAAAGTATTGCAGCGGCCTGCTGAAGAGTGGCACGCTATGAACTGGAGTCAAATAGTTGAGAAAGTTGGCAAAGGTAGACCTAACGGTTAGGATTCAAACTTTAGGAGCATGGCCAAAGAGGAGTCCGATATGAAACCGAATCGTTTTATGGCGCGATTCAGCTTCTTGCGCGGAGACGAGAGTTACTTCTCTCTCTTCAATCGCATGGCTGCCAATATCGCCGCGGCTGCCGACGCGCTTGTGGAAATGCTCGCTGACCGGAGCGGCGACTACGCCGGGCACGTCGAACGAATCAAGGCGATTGAGCACGCCTGCGACGCTCTAACACATACGATCGTAGGAAAATTAAATAAGTCTTTCATCACACCCTTCGACAGAGCCGATATTTACAGTTTGTCCTCTGCTCTTGACGATGTTGTCGATCTCATCAACGGCGCAGCAAGGGCCATGGTTATGTACAACGTGCGAGAGTCAACGGAGTACGCACGTAATTTCGCAGACGTGCTTCGGCGTATGGCTGTTCAGCTTAACCAGGTAATGTCTGCACTGGAGCGGCCCACGGGTATCACTTTGCACCTGGTCGAGCTTCAACGCCTGGAGAACGAGGGAGACGAGCTTTACAGAGCGGCAATGGGTGAATTGTTTCAGAAGGAATCCAGCGTGCTGACGGTGATCAAATGGAAGGATATCTACGAAAAACTCGAGGCGGCAATCGACCGCATGGAGCACATTGCTAATCTGGTTGAAAGTGTTCTGATCAAGAATGCTTAGCCATCCTGCGAAGGAGATAAACTATTTACATGACGAATCTAACTATCGATAAGCCAGATGAAACAGAATATCTGCCATACTACGGCAGGTACATTTCGCTCATCCCGGATGGTGACATACTCGCGCTCTTGAGCAAACAACTGGAAGCTACGTTAGCTCTCTTGAGGAGCATCCCGGAGTCTCAGGCCAACTTCCGTTATGGAGCCGATAAGTGGAGTATCAAGGAAGTCATCGGTCATCTGATGGATACTGAGAGAATCTTCGCCTATCGGGCGTTGCGCTTCGCCCGCAATGACAAGACTCCGCTGCCTGGTTATGAGCAGGATGATTACGTCCGCAGCGCCTCATTCGATGATCATCCTCTTAGCGATCTTGGTGCGGAGTTGGAGAGCGTCAGGCGATCGAGTCTCTTCCTTTTCAAGCATCTGGATAGGGAGGCCTGGCTGCGCAGAGGCGTGGCTAACGAGAGCGAGGTGAGCGTTCGGGCATTAGCTTATATTATTGCGGGCCATGAGCTACACCACAGGGACATTCTGCGCACGAGGTATCTGCAATCGGGTAGTGGGTCAGTTTGACGACGAGGTTTAGAGTTCAACCTTTAGGTTGCGCGTTATTAAAGGACAAGCTAAAAAAGCTTGAACTCTAAACTGACCCACTGCCTCTAATCGAGTGTCGGACTGGT
>JBGPNE010000273.1:0-4823 GCA_041487335.1 Pyrinomonadaceae bacterium | reverse complement strand
GTGACATGATCCGAATAGACAACTTGCACGGTCCAGAAGCCAGACCGCTTCAGATTCAGGTTTTCCACCGACACGTCAGACGATTTCCAGACGACCATCAGGCGCACGCGCTCGGCATCGTAGTCCGCCGCCCAACGGAGTCCGCGCGGGGCGTAATCATCGACCCGTAGTCTCCAGTACTTTTCCCACCACTTCTGTCCGCGGCCGTCGATCGTGCCGCCGCCGGAAATCGTAACGTTCTTTTGATCGTTTACATTGATCAGCGCGGCGGGCCAGTTCATCTCGATGCCCGCCACGCGCGTCCAGATCGAAGGGTAGTCCGCATCTTCCTGACTGCCGAGCAGCGTGACGGCTTTATCAACGCGCAAGTGGACGTTGCTCTTGAGAAAGATGGCCCCGCTGACATAACTGCCAGCCTTGAAGCTAACGATGCCACCGCCCGCTTCGGCGCAGGCGTCAACCGCTTTCTGGATTGCCTTGGTAGAGTTTGCTAAGCCGTTCCCCACGGCGCCATAAGCATTAGCCAAAAACAGGCGGTGACTCTTTGGCAACTGGCGAGCGCCCACCTCCTTAACCCATGCGGGCAAGCCATCCGCGCTAACCGGGAAGGTTGCTTGTGCGCACGCCGGTGAGGCAACGAGAGCACAGTGCACTGCACACACAAACAAAGCTGAAGTCCCCGTCCATCTAGTTAAGATGCGCATTGTGCAAGCCTCGGTGATTCTGATCGCTTTGAAGCAGTGCCGGTTTAGCCGCGCAACTACTGTTGCTTCTGGCCCACAGTAGCCAAGCCGAATCCAGTTATGACATTGTAAGCCATTCGCCCTGATAAAAGGTGCGGGTCTTGCAGGCCTCTTTGTCAAGCCCACTTCAACGAAAGGGGGAGGTCAGATGCCGATAGCGTAGTGAATACCGTTACTCTAAACTGGGCCTCATACCGAAGCCGCAATAAGCCACTGCGCCAGGAAGTAAGAGCCGAGTATGAGTGTTTGGGAGCAGGGAAAGGGCCGTCGGAATCGGTTCACAGATAGGAGCGTGTCGGACGCCACGAACAGAGCCGCGCCGCTGGCCGCCAGCGTTGCAGCCGGGTTGCGCAACAACCAGGCACGCCCGGCTGCCTGGCCGGCCATGCTAACTATGACCAAGACGTACAGTGCAACAGGTACCTGGAGACGTCCCAGACCGCGCCATAGCAGGGCGAGAATCGCGAGACCAAAAACAGCGAAGGGTGCGAACAGAATGGGCGCCGCTGCCAGGGGGACATCAGCGGTGAAAGCAACCAGGTAGGCTAAGTGGGCCAACAAGAAGCTGCAGAGCCCCGGCACGAACCGATCGCCTGGCAGCATCAGGAAGACATCGCCGACGAGTGATAGTGCAAGCCCGATGGCCACGGCCAGTTGGTAGCGGGCGGCGCCGTGCGGCGGCGCGGCGAGCGCGAGCGCCAGCAGCAACGCAGTCGTCAGCGGCTTGAAAACGTAGACCTGCCAGCGCGGCCCGCTGTATTCCGCGCGCACATCAAGAGCGGCCGATACAACGACCAGCAGCGTTACAACCTCCTGAGGAGTGCTCAACATGATAGATGCAATAGATTCTATCTTCGAAGTTGGGAGGCATTCAATTTGCGAAAGAGCAATGTCATGACGAATTTGGTTCAGAAGAAATCTTTGAGCTATGCCTCGGGAGCGGCACCGATCCCATTGTTGGGGCAATGCATAGGTCAGGTGCTCGATGGAAGTGCGCGGAAGTTCCCCGCACGAGAAGCACTTGTCGTGCGGCATCAGAATCTTCGCTTTACGTATTCGGAGCTTTGCGCGGAAGTGGACCGGCTCGCGCGGGGATTTCTGGCTCTAGGGATCGAGAAAGGAGACCGGATCGGAATCTGGTCAACTAATTCCAGCGAATGGATTATTAATCAGTTCGCAGCAGCTAAAGTGGGTGCCCTGCTTGTGAATATCAACCCCGCCAATCGTGACTTCGAGTTGGAATACGTGCTCCGTCAATCAGAATGTCAAACGCTTGTGATTATCGATGGTTTTCGCGATATTAACTACGTCGACACGATTCGGCGAATCTGCCCGGAAGTGGATGTCAGCGAGCCGGCAAAACTGACGACCAAAGCATTGCCAAACCTACGCAACTTGATCTACGTAGGCGGCAATCGGCCACCTGGAATGTTCTTTTGGGAAGACCTAATGCGCTTCGGCGATGAATCTCCGGAGTGCCAACTGCATCAGAGAGAGGCCAGACTGGAATTTGATGATGCCATCAACATTCAGTACACATCGGGAACTACGGGATTTCCAAAAGGCGCGACCTTAACCCACCACAACATCGTCAACAACGGATTACTGATCGCAAATGCCATGCGGCTTACTGAGCAGGATCGCTTGTGTATCCCAGTCCCCTTTTATCATTGCTTTGGGATGGTGCTGGGGATCATGGCCTGTGTCGTAAGTGGCGCCGCGATGATCATACCGGGGGCCTATTTCGATGCGGATGCAACTCTGCGTGCCGTCGCTGAGGAGCGCTGTACTGCCTTGCATGGCGTGCCCACGATGTTCATTGCCGAACTCGAACACCCGCACTTTGCTGACTTCGACTTAACGTCTCTCCGCACCGGCATCATGGCAGGCTCACCCTGTCCCATAAAGATCATGAAACGGGTCGTCACGCAGATGCACTGTACTGAAATTACAATTGCGTACGGTCTAACTGAGTCTTCGCCCGTCATAGCACAAACTACGCCGGATGATCCGATCGAGCTGCGTGTAAGCACGGTCGGGAAGGCGCTGCCGCACACTGAAGTGAAGATCATCAGCGCTTCCACGGGGAAGATAGTTCCCGTCGGTGAACCCGGTGAGTTATGCACCCGTGGATATCACGTGATGAAGGGGTACTACAAAAATCCTGAAGCGACCGGACTTGCAATTGATGAAGACGGCTGGCTGCATAGCGGTGATTTAGCCGTCATGAATGAACACGGCTACTGCCGGATTACGGGTCGGGCGAAGGACCTGATCATTCGCGGCGGTGAAAATATCTATCCGCGCGAGGTTGAAGAATTTCTCTATACATGTTCGGGGGTCAGCGATGTTCAGGTCGTCGGCATACCTGATCGCAAGTACGGAGAGCAGGTGGTTGCATGGATAAAGCTGGAAGAAGGTAGCACCGTCACTGAGCAGGAGATTCGAGAGTTCTGTGAAGGAAAGATCGCCAGATTCAAGATTCCCAAATATATCAAGTTCGTTACTGAGTTCCCTCAGACCGTTACCGGCAAGGTTCAGAAATTCAAGATGCGGGAGACGATGGTCAAGGAACTAGGTACGGAGACGGAAGTAAACAGTGAAGTCTAATGGCGACGACACCCAACGTCGTAACTACAACGGACAGGAGGGCTGTATAGTGCCTCGGCAATCTTGGCGGCTAGCGCGGGGTTTAGAGACCTGAGAGTTGCTTGCTGATTCTCTGCTGAGGGTTGATCATCGATAGCAATATAAGCCAGCGCCAGTGTGTAATAGGCTTCTGCGCTTTTTGGATTTGCCTTGATTACCTGCTTCAGTTCCACAATCGCGTCCTTGTAACGCGCCAGGTTGTAATATGCAAGTCCGAGACTGTAATGGATCTGCTCAAGAGGGAATCTCTGGCCTTTTGTTCCATCGGGATCTATTGCCAGCGCTCTCGTGACGTACAATGCTTGCGTTAAAGCCTTGAGCGCGTCTGAATGCTTGCCCAGCGCAGTGTAGGCGTCGCCCAATCGGTAATACGCTTCTGCATCAACGACTTCTGGTTTGAGACTGATTGCCATTTTCAATACGGTTACGGCCTCCCGATATTGATGTAAACCTGAGTAGGCCAAACCCAGTTTCATGTAAGCGATCGCATCGTTTGGATTCTGCTGAACCGCCTGTCTGAACGCCACCACTGCCTCTGCGTGCCGACCCGACCTCAGGTATGACAGGCCTGTTTCATAGAAGGAAGGTGAACGAGTGGTTAAGGGCTTTGGTTCAGCCGCCGAAGAACCTTCTGGTTGTTTGACTATCCCTTCTGGTTGTTTGACTATCCCTTCTGGTTGTTTGACTATCCCTTCTGGTTGTTTGACTATCTTTGAGACTGGTGTGCCTTCCTCTAATTTGACATTCTTATGCTCAACTGCTGAGTCATTCGAAGATGGCGTTGAAGAGACTTCGGAAGCCGGAATTGTGAAAGTGTATTTAATTACGCCGTAGACTCTTGCTGAATGTAGTAAAAGTTTCGCTTTCGAGAAACGCGCCTTACGGGCCGCTGCTTCTGCGGCATCGATCAACAATGGAGGACCAGACGTGGCACGCGCACTCATCACGGCGCCATTCTCGTCTACGAGAACCTGAACCTCCACGTTACCTTCAACTCGCGCAAGCATTGCTGCTTGCGGATATTCGGGCTGCGGCAATTCGATAGCCGCACTCTTCAGTACGTCTATGGGAACATGTTTGATTAGCTTGGCGATGTCGCTGGAGCTAGACGGGGCGGCAACCGTGGTTCCGGTGTGACTATTCTTTAACGCTGCGTCATCACGCTGGACTGCAGCCACAGAAGCCGCATCTCTGGTTTCGCCGTTAATTTCGCCGTTCTTGACCTTCGGGTCGAGGCGTGATGAAGCGGCTTCATCTTTAATTGCAGTCTTCGATTCTGTAGTGGAGCCCGGAGCGGGGGTCGCCGCTGCAGGTTTGGTGGGAAGAGGTTCCGTCCTGGACGCCGACCCAGAGCTGTCGTTGGATTTCGACGGAGATTTAGCCACTTTGTCGATTGCTTCGTTGTAGTAATAGCTAATCGTGCGATAGGTT
>JBGPNE010000272.1:0-4831 GCA_041487335.1 Pyrinomonadaceae bacterium | reverse complement strand
TTGCGGCTCAGGTCGATAATGTAATCGGCAGCGGCAGTGGAACTGCCGGACCTGCCAGCGATATGGCAGCAAAGGTCGGGGGTCTCTTCGGCAAGTAGACATCCGTTTCGCAGTAAAATCCTTGACGGCCAGATTCGCATCGACGGCTATTTCCCTTTGACTTGAGAATAGCTCTCAAATATGGACTGCTGATCACGTTGGTGGTCGTCGTTTGGGTAGTGGTTGCACGCTTTCTGTTTCCTGTCGGTCCGAAATCAAGCCTGAATGTTCTGGCTCCCGTTATTTTCAATCTCGCTGAGATTCTGGCGATTCTCTTCGGCATCAGAGCCAGACAGAGAGAGAGCAGCGACGAATTGAATTTCAAAGAGGGCACGAAAACCGGTTTATCTATTGCCTTCGTTTATGCTCTCTCTTCCTGTCTGTTCTTCTTTTTACTGTTTGTTTTTGTCGGTAGCAAATTGATGGCCAGTGAGCCCATGGCTCAGACGCGTCCAATGTGGCAGGTGGCGCTGCTGGCCTACGCCGGATTGTTCTTCGGCGCTCTCATCCTTGGTCTTATCTATTCGGCGATCATCTCTTTCGTGCTTGTCAGGCGAAGACAAGTTTGAGGGCGCTCCTCAATGGTTCGTTTCTGGAGGGGTGGTGCTGCAGTACTCTTGCTTAGACGAAATCCGATCTCGCGCGCCGGTTCCTTGAACAAACTTGAAGGAATCTGAGTAGTTTACACCGAGAAAAGGGGCCTGCCTCGCTGGGATCCTAGTGATTTCTAGCGTTAGGGCACTAAGACAACCTTGCCTATGTTCTTTCGTGCTTCGATGTATGTGTGGGCTTCACGGACCTGATCGAACGGAAAAACTTTGTCCACGTGAGGACGAACCCAACCCTCCTCGACTCCATCCATTAGCGCCCTTACCCAGATAGCCACTTTCTCGGGTTCGTGCCACAGGTGACCAAGATTCAAGCCAAAGACTCCTCGGTTTTTGTTGAGCAAACCGAATGGATGAAAGAAGGGCGTCTGTATCGCAACTTTTAGTAATCCAAACTTCCCTTTCAACCCATTGCCAGACGCAGTTGAAACACCAAACATGCCCAGCCGGCCTGTATGTCTTAGTGCCTTGTAGCTCTTCTTCCAGTGACCGCCGCCAAGGGGATCGATAACCAGCTCAACGCCGCGTTTATTCGTGAGATCCATCAGAACAGGAAGCCAGTCTTGAGTGCGATAGTCAATAGGGTGGTCCAATCCCCGTTTGCGCAGGAAGTCATGTTTTGAAGGGCTCGCAGTGCCGTAGGTTACGGCACCGATCTTCTTCGCAATATCAAGAGCTGCAAGACCCACTCCACCGCCTGCATTGTGAATCAAAACAGACTCACCCGGTTGCAATGAACCCATGACGTAAACGAGCGTGTACGCGGTTAGATAGTTAACTGGAAGCGCGGCCGCCTGTTCGAAGCTCAGCGACTCGGGTTTTGCAAACATCTGGCTCGCCTGCACTGCGACCATTTCCGACTGGCCACCAAAGCGGGTCATCGCCAGAACAGACTTGCCGACGAGAGCCGGATCCACTGCTTCTCCCGTTGATTCAACCACACCTGAAACTTCATAGCCCATCACACAGGGCTTTGGTGGTCCATCGGGGTAAAGTCCCTGTCTTGCCAGGATGTCCGCGAAATTAAGACCCGCCGCTTTGACCAGGATCACCACCTGACCTTTGCCCGGCTTCAGATCGGGCCGGTCTTCGACCTTCAACACATCGGCGCCGCCGTTACCTGTTGTGACTATCTGTCGCATGGCCCTCTTTCAAAAGAAGCAAAGCGCAGAGTTCTGCGTCTCTGCGCTTTGTTCAAACTCCACTAATCCGAGGCTAGTTGTATGCTGAGGCTACGACGCACTCTTTGCCGCAGTATCCGTAGCAACCTTATTTGGTTGTGGTGTGATTCGCAGATACGGTCGCGGGGCCTTCCACCCAGCCGGAAACTTCGCCTTTGCATCCTCATCTGACAGCGAGGGCACGATGATTACATCCTCGCCATCTTTCCAGTTCACTGGCGTCGCCACACTGTACTTCGCCGTAAGCTGCAGAGAATCGATCACTCGCAGGATCTCGTCAAAGTTGCGGCCTGTGCTGGCCGGATAGGTGATCATCAGCTTGACCTTCTTGTCTGGTCCGATGATGAAGACCGAACGCACTGTAAAGACGTCGCTGATCTCCGGATGAATCATGTCATAGAGTTCGGAGATTTTGTGGTCAGGATCAGCTATCACCGGAAAGTTCAGCGCGGTACCTTGAGTCTCTCTAATGTCTTCCGCCCATCTGTTGTGCGAATCCGTCTGGTCAACACTTAGGCCGATGACCTTTACGCCGCGCTTGTCGAAGTCGGGTTTGCATTTTGCAACGTAGCCCAGCTCCGTGGTGCAGACCGGGGTGAAGTCTTTCGGATGGGAAAACAGGCAAGCCCAGCTATCGCCAATCCATTCGTGGAAGCGGATCGGGCCTTCAGTTGTTTCTGCCGTGAAATCGGGGGCAATGTCGCCTAAACGTAAAGCCATTCTGATCTCCTTTCGTTAGTAAAAGCAATTACCTCTCCTTTGCGGACGAGATAAACCTGGTGACTATCGAGATGTTTCTTAGGAAGCCACAAGGCTTTTACATCTAAAGCAGTGACAAGTCAATCCTGGCCTGCGGGCAACACTTTCCAGTTGGCTCGCCCTGGAAAAACAGATGACATAACCTCCATTTGGCGACGCATTAGCGGATTCTCAGCAGGTGAACTTACATGGAGTTGGCCCGAAAGCTGTGTAGTGACTGCCCAAGGCAGCCTCCGTATGCCAAGCGATGCCAACCACTTGGGATCAGGCATCCTGGCCAAACTAGCGGATAATTTGGTTTAGGTAGTTTCGCTAACCGGCGGTTTGATGCTATTATTTTACAACCCCTACCACCCCCAAAGCTTGTTTACCTTCCCTCAGCGCTTCGGCCTATGTCTCGCGGAACTTACATCGAGCAGATGCGCCACGGCCCGATTTTGGCCGAAGAGCCTGATCTCCGCCGGGATCTCTACCGGGAAATCTTTATTCATTCCAGCGAGGCGATCGCAATCATCAGCCCGGAGGGTTACTACATCGAGCAGAATGCAGCACACTGCAACCTGCTCGGATATTCGGATGAGGAACTTCAAGGTGAAACTCCGGCAATACATATGGGGGCGGAGATGTTTGGAAATGTAAGCCGCGAGCTAGCCGAGAAGGGAGAGTATCGAGGTGAGTTAATCAGCCGCACAAAAGCGGGTGAGATAAGACACATTGAACTGTCGGCGTTCACGATGCGGAACAGTTCAGGAGATCCACTCTGCTACGTCGGAATCAAGCGCGACATCACTGAGCGAAAGCGCGCAGAACAAGCACTGCGGCATAGTGAAACTGAGCTGGCTGACTTTTTTGAAAATGCAGCGTTTGGTCTGCACTGGATTGCTTCTGACGGCACCGTTGTTCGCGTCAATCAAGCCGAACTTGATCTGCTTGGCTACACGCGCGAAGAGTACATTGGTCATCACATAGCGGAGTTTCATGCTGAAGAAGACGTGATACTGGATATCCTCAGGCGGTTGAAGGCGGGTGAGGTGATTAGCGATTATGAAGCGCGCCTGCGTTGCAAGGATCGCTCCCTCAAGCATGTGCAGATCAACTCGAGCGTGCTCTGGGAAGATGGAAACTTTATCCACACCCGCTGCTTTACTCGCGATATTACCGATCGCAAGCGCTCTGAACGGCGACTTGCGCTGCAGTATGCGCTAACGAAAATACTCGCTGAATCCACCGACTTTTTCGAGAGCGCTAAAAAGATCCTGCAAATGGTCTGCGAGAGCCTGGAATGGGAACTGGGGGCTTTGTGGAAGGTCGATATTGAAGCGCAGGTGTTGCGCTGTGTCGACGTCTGGTACGTTCCGTCGATCAAGGTCAAGCAATTTGAAGAACTGACAAAACGCTCCACATTCACAAAGGGTGTTGGACTGCCAGGTCGCATCTGGGATAACAGCGAACCAGCCTGGATTTCCGACATCGAGGAGGACCCCAATTTTCCACGGGCTTCCGCGGCTGTATTAGAAGGCCTCCATGGGGCGTTTGGCTTTCCGATACTAATCGGAGCGGAAGTTCTGGGAGTGATTGAGTTCTTCAGCCGCGAGATTAGAGAGCCGGATGATGAACTATTGAAGCTGGTGGGTGGCATTGGTGGGCAGATTGGCCAGTTCACCAAACGGAAAAGGGCGGAGGAAGAACGTGCAGAGCTGCTGGAAAGAGAGCGAGCCGCCCGCTCCGACGCCGAGCAGGCTAATCGATTGAAGGATGAATTCCTCGCCACTTTGTCACACGAACTACGCACGCCTTTGAACGCAGTGATTGGCTGGTCGCGCATGTTGGGTTCTGGAAGGCTAGACAGTGATAGCGCCCAACATGCCTTTGAAGTCATCGAAAGAAACGCCTGGGCTCAGAAGCAGATCATCGAAGATATTCTTGACGTCTCGCGCGTAATCACCGGTAAACTCCAGCTTAAAATAGGTCCGCTGGATCTGGTCACCGTCGTCGATGCCGCGCTCGATGCTGTGCGTCCTGCAATGGAAGCCAAAGATATCCGTGTTGAGACTATTATCGATGCGGGACTGGGAATCATTTCCGGAGACGCCGATCGGCTTCAGCAAGTAGTTTGGAATCTCCTTTCAAACGCTGCGAAGTTTACCCCGACTGGTGGCAAGGTTGAGATCATGGTGCAGCAGCATGGCGCTCTGGTGCAGATTCAGATAAGAGATACGGGCCCCGGAATTGATCCGCTATTCC
>JBGPNE010000271.1:0-4844 GCA_041487335.1 Pyrinomonadaceae bacterium | reverse complement strand
TCTGTGGGGCGTGCTTTTTATTTCGACGAAGTACTTTTCTGCTAATTACTCATGGAACGTAAGTATTCCGTTTTTCAAGACGACGGCCGTTCCAGGAAATGCAGTCAGTACAATTGGACCATATCTCTATTTGCTGCTCATTGCCATTGTGCTTTTGGGATCGTCCAACGCGGTGAATTTGACTGACGGTCTGGATGGACTCGCGATTAGCGTTACCTTTATTGCGATGACCGCCTTGACTGGATTCACATATCTCAGCAGCGATGCGCGCTGGGCAAGATATTTGGAACTGACCCATCGGCCAGAAGCCGCAGAGTTGACAGTGTTTTGCGGGGCGATGGCCGGAGCTAGTCTGGGATTCCTCTGGTACAACGCCCCGCCAGCGGAAGTCTTTATGGGAGACGTTGGCAGCCTGGCGATCGGGGGCGCGATTGGAACCGTGGCCGTGCTCACAAAACAGGAATTCATGTTGTTGATGGTGGGTGGGGTCTTTGTGATTGAAGTGGTGTCGGTGATGCTGCAAGTAAGCGTATTCAAGATGACGAAAAGAAGTACAGGCACTGGCCGGCGTCTTTTTAAGATGACGCCGCTGCACCACCACTTCGAGATGCAGGATTGGAAAGAATCGAAGATTGTCTTTCGTTTCTTGATTCTGGCAATACTGTTTGCGTTGTTGAGTCTTTCGACATTGAAGCTGAGGTGAACGTTTAAAAATCAGCCACGAAGAGAGACGCGGGGACGCGGGGACGCGGGGACACGGGGACGGGGAGAGACGGCGAACGGAGCTGTGAAACAAGGGGTTGAATCCGACGAACGAATCGGCCCGGGACAGGTTGACTGTTAATTTTCTTTGGTGTCCCCGTGGCTAATTTGAACGAGGCTATTTGAAAGTTGCCGGCAAGAAAGTCTTAGTCATCGGAGCAGCTCGCAGTGGAATTGCCTGCGCGAAGTTTTTGGCCGCACGCGGCGCGACCGTTGCTCTCAACGATCAGAAGCCGATTGAAGAATGGAACGCCGACGCATTGGCTCTCATGACTGAGGGCGTAGCTTGTCTTCCTGGCGATGTGCCGAGTTGGTTGCTCGACCAGATTCAGTTGGTAGTAGTTAGTCCGGGTGTTCCGACCAGCAGCATTCCGATCAGATATGCAGAGCGCGCTGGAGCAGAAATAATCGGTGAGGTTGAACTTGCTTCTCGATATCTGAAAGGACGCATAGTCGCCATTACTGGCACAAACGGCAAGACGACCACGACGACGCTGATTGGAGCGTTATTGAAAGATGCGGGATTAACAACTCAGGTCGGCGGCAATATCGGGACGCCGCTGATCTCGCTGGTTGAGAGTTCACGTGATGACGGATGGACGGTAGTGGAAGCGTCAAGCTTTCAGTTGGAGACGATCAGAGACTTTCACCCCCAGGTTGCCGTTTTTCTGAACGTCACGCCAAACCACATGGATCGTTACGAATCATTTACTGATTACGCTGCGGCGAAACACCGGATCTTTTCCCGTCAGGGGCCCGGCGATGTTGCAGTGCTGAATGCGGATGATGAAGTGGTCGCGTCATGGGCCAGCGGGTTGCGGGCACACATCGTTCGCTTCAGCATAAAGCGCGAGCTTGATGAAGGGCTGTTCCTGCGTGGTGACAAAATTGTTTCGCGAACCCCAGATGGCGAGCGGGTGCTCATGCTGCGTGACGAAATGAAACTTCGCGGACTGCACAATGTAGAGAATGTGCTCGCCTCACTTGCGGCTGGACTTTCATGTGGTGCTAATCCCGAATCCATGCGCGATACGGTTAGGAAGTTTGAGCCAGTCGAACACCGGCTCGAGTTTGTTGCTGAGTTTGAAGGCGTGAAGTTTTACAACGACTCAAAAGCTACGAGTGTGGATGCAACGCTAAAAGCGTTGGAGGCTTTTCAGGACGATTCCGGAAAGATCGTTTTGATTCTCGGAGGTCGCGGCAAGAAGGCCCCTTATGCTCCACTTGCTTTGCTCGTTCGTGAAAAGGTGCGAAAACTGATCTTGATCGGCGAAGACGCAGAACTGATTGCCAGCGAACTTGGCGAGCAGGCGCCGAGTGAGCGCGCAAAGGATATGAAAGAAGCAGTCGGCCGCTCATTTCAGGCGGCGGAATCGGGCGACGTGGTCTTGCTTGCACCTGCCTGTGCGAGCTTCGATATGTTCGACAGTTTTGAGCATCGAGGACGAATATTCAAAGACGAAGTGAAGAGTTTGCGACTCAGAGTGACAGATTTCGATTGATCAAACGGCCGATAAACTTCAGTTTTGTCGCGGCCGGTGGAAACAACCAATGGCGGTGACGAACGACAAACTGAAGTGGCTCGGAAGGCAAATAAGAAACGGAAATTGAAATTTGGGCGATGACACGAAAACAATATCCAGATAAATGGCTCTTTGCGGCGACAGTGGGGCTGGCGTTGTTCGGAGTTGTAATGGTTTACAGTGCCTCGTCGATACTGGCCCAGAGCGAAAGGCATGGACAGTTCTACTACGTCATCAAGCAGGGAATCTGGACCGGCATAGGTTTCCTCGTGTTGCTTGCCACGATGCAGTTTGATTACCAGCACCTGAAGAGCAGACGGGTCGTTTATGGGTTGCTCGTGCTGACTTCGCTCATGTTGCTGGCCGTGTTTGGATTTGGGAAAATCAATGGAGCTCACCGTTGGATCAAGTTTTGGGGCCTCTCCCTCCAACCATCAGAGATCGCAAAGCTCACGCTGGCGATCTTCCTTGCGTACTTTCTCGAGAAGCGAGCCGGAGAAGAGGGCTCATTCTTGAAAACCTTTGTTCCCTGCGCCGCCGTAGCTGGCTTTCTCGCTGCGTTGGTGGTTGCTGAACCGGATCTCGGCACTGCGCTAATGCTCGCAGTGATTTTTGTCATTTTGATTTACACCGCGGGAGCGCGCCTATTGCATCTGGGAATGGCTGCGGTGCCCGCGCTGCTGGCCGTGGCCGGGCTTCTGATCTTTGTTCCTTTTCGAATGCGGCGCATTATCACCTTTCTCAATCCGTGGGCCGATCCGCGGGGTAACGGCTTTCAGGTAGTGCAGTCGTTGATCGCTATCGGTTCGGGAGGTCCAGATGGTCTGGGCTTCGCGCAAGGCAAACAGAAGATGCTGTTTTTGCCTTTTGCCCATTCTGATTTTATCTTTTCGGTGATCGCAGAAGAGCTTGGACTCGTAGGTGCGCTGGCAGTCATTGCCGTTTTTGCCTTGTTTCTGTGGCGTGGGATTCGCGCCTCGCTTCTTGCTCCGGACAGATTCGGGATGTTGCTGTCGCTAGGGCTGGTGACGGCCATCGTTGCTCAGGCGCTCTTTAATATCAGCGTTGTGCTTTCGCTGGTGCCGACAAAAGGAATTCCGCTGCCGTTCATCTCTTACGGTGGATCGTCGCTAGTGCCCACGCTTGCCGCGGTCGGTATCTTGCTGAATATCTCTCAACACGCTGCTGGGTCGATCGACTTGGGATTGTTGAGTTCAGTTACGGCGAGCGGTGATGGGCCTTCCCGGCTGCGCGTGGCCCCAGTGAGGCAGATGGCTTCAGCGCGCTTCGGGTAAACCGCGATGCGCGTGCTGATAGCCGCCGGTGGAACTGGCGGGCACATTTATCCAGGGATTGCCGTGGCGAAAGAGATTCTGCGCCGGGATCCGAAGTCGGAAGTCAGGTTTGTTGGAACAGCGCGCGGATTGGAAACCAGGCTGGTGCCGCAAGCAGGTTTTGAACTCTCGGTCATTGATAGTGCGGGACTGAAAAACGTCGGAGCGATGGCGCGCGCGCGCGGGCTGATTGTATTGCCGAAAAGCTTCTGGTCTGCACGGAAACTGATCAAAGAATTTTGGCCAGACGTCGGGATCGGTGCAGGGGGTTACGTATCAGGCCCGGTTGTCTTGACAGCAGCGTTGATGAATCTGCCGACGCTGGTGATGGAGTCAAACGCGCTACCGGGTTGGACCAATCGCGTTCTCTCTCGGTTTGTTGACAAGGCCGCCGTTTCCTTCGCAGCGTCGCTGCCTTACTTTCGCGGAAAAGGTGTCGTAACGGGAAATCCTGTTCGGCGCGAGTTCTTTGAGATAGCACCGAGAAGCCGGGAGGCGTCGCAATTCTCGGTTCTCGTTTTTGGTGGCTCGCAAGGTGCGCACGCAATCAACGAGGCGATGATTGCTGCTCTCCCACAACTCGAGGTAGTGCGAAACGAGTTGCGGATAATGCACCAGACAGGAGAAACCGACTTCGAAAGAGTGCGTGCCGCCTATGCTGACGCTGGTTGGGGCGAACGCGCAGACGTTAGGCCCTATATCGACGACATTGTCGTCTCTCTTGTTGAAGCTGACCTGCTGATTTGTCGGGCAGGTGCGACAACGACGGCGGAAGTTATCGCCGCTGGCAAAGCGGCAATCATGATCCCGTTTCCTTTTGCAGCCGATGATCATCAGCGCAAGAACGCCGAAGCGCTCGAGGCGGCCGGCGCAGCGAGAATGATTCTGCAGCAGAACCTTTCTGGAGAAAGATTGGCAAATGAGATAATGACGCTCGTTGGCGATCCGGAAGAGGTAACCGCAATGGAACAAGCCAGCCGCAAGCTCGCACGCGGAGACGCAGCAAAAGCGACAGTGGATCTCATCGAGGAGCTAGTGGAACACAGGATGCGGATGGCAGGAGGCAGAAAGCAGTAGGCAGTAGGCAGTAGGCAGTAAGCAGTGAGACCGAAGACCGAAGACCGAAGAGCAAAGAGCAAAGACCACAGATCAGCTAACAATCGCTTTATGTTCAGACGAATTCAACACGTCCATTTTGTAGGCATTGGCGGCATCGGCATGTCCG
>JBGPNE010000270.1:0-4853 GCA_041487335.1 Pyrinomonadaceae bacterium | reverse complement strand
GTAGCGACCGGGTCTGGTAGCTTCTCACTCAAGCGATGTGAAATCCAGTCATTTTGCCGTTGAGTTGTCGCGCGACTTGGACCCGGTCGCTACCGCTCCTCGGTTCTGTAGTTGAGTGACTCCGCTGCCGTCGTGACAAACTGCACCAGTGCCAGAATACGTAGGTACATGACCAAATTGCTCAAGCACGTCATACGATAGACCTGAGACCCACTACTGACTGCGGACAACTGACACCTGACTAAAATGCAGGTTCTTCATAGACGCCGTAAACATCTCGCAACGCGGCACAGATCTCACCCAGCGTCGCATATGCGCGCACCGCTTCAATCGTAGCCGGCATTGTGTTCTCGTCCTTCTTAGCCGCTCTCTTCAGCTGCTCAAGCGCATTTGCAACTGCGCCGCTGTCGCGGGTTTCGCGGGTCTGCCACAGGCGTTCAACCTGATGCTCGCGAACTGATTCATCAATGACGAGAGTCGGAAACGCAGCAGACTCATTCTCCATTTGATACTTGTTCACGCCCACGATCACCTGCTCGCCACGCTCGACTGCTTTCTGATATCTGTAAGCCGAATCTTGAATTTCGCGTTGCGGGAAACCTTTTTCGATTGCGGCGACCATGCCGCCCATCGCGTCTATTTTATCGAAATAGTCGCGTGTGCCCTGCTCCATCTTCTCCGTGAGCGCCTCGACAAAGTAAGAACCCCCCAAAGGATCGACCGTGTTTGCCACCCCAGTCTCTTCAGCAATTATCTGCTGCGTGCGCAATGCAATCAGGGCCGCGCGATCAGTAGGGAGCGCCAGCGCCTCGTCATAAGCGTCCGTATGCAAACTCTGTGTACCGCCAAAGACGCCGGCGAGTGCCTGGATAGCAACCCGAACAATATTGTTTAGTGGCTGCTGCACTGTCAGCGAAACTCCGGCGGTTTGGGTATGGAAACGAAGCTTGAGGGTGCGCTCATTTGTCGAGCCAAAACGGTCGCGCATCTCTCGAGCCCAAATACGGCGCGCCGCGCGGTATTTGGCCACTTCTTCGAAAAAGTCGTTATGAGCGTTAAAAAAGAAGGAGATGCGGGGGACGAAACGGTCAATTTCGAGACCGGCCCGCACACCCCAGTCGACGTATTCGAGGCCATCGCGCAGCGTGAAGGCGAGTTCTTGCAAGGCAGTAGCGCCCGCCTCGCGTATGTGATACCCGCTTACGGACACCGGATTGTAGCGAGGCACGTTATGGGCGCAGAACTCGAAAGTGTCAGTCACCAGCTTCATGGCCGGCCTGATGGGATAGATCCACTCTTTCTGAGCAATGTATTCCTTCAGGATGTCGTTTTGCAGCGTGCCGGAAATCTTTTTCCAGTCAGCGCCCCGTTTCTCTGCGACCACCAAATACATCGCGAGAAAGACTGAGGCTGGCGCGTTGATTGTTTGTGAAACGGTCACTTGCTCCAGAGGGATATCATTGAAGAGGACCTCCATGTCAGCCAGAGAAGACACGGCGACTCCGCATTTTCCGACTTCACCTTCAGCCAGGGGAGAGTCGGCATCGTAGCCCATGAGTGTTGGCAGATCATAAGCTACAGAAAGACCCGTCTGGCCCTGCTCGAGTAGGTATTTGAATCGCGAATTAGTCTCTTCGGGAGTACTGAACCCGGCAAACTGGCGCATGGTCCAGAGCTTGCCGCGATAGCCCGTGGGATGTATGCCGCGTGTATAGGGAAACTCTCCGGGAAAAGAGATATCATCGGAGAAATCTATGCTGGCGAGATCGGCCGGAGTGTAGAGTCGATTGACCTCCTCCAGCGACACATTCGCAAAATGCGGTTTTCTTTCAGGGTGCTCGTTGACGGCTGGCCCAAGTGTCTCACGTTCCCAGCGCTCAACTTCTGCATCGGCCGGCAAGGTGACTCCCTTTGTCTCAGGCATAAACCTCTCGATTGGTAAGAGTTGCGTAAGAAGAGTTTGATATTAGTTGAGGGGCAGGGGAGTGTCAATCAAGTTGACCTCACGACTTCAGTCGCGCAAAAAAGGGGGGAAGCGCGGCCGTGATGGCAGTCACAGCCGCTCTGGCTCGGCAGGAACGCGTGATGCGAGGGTTTCAAGCTGGGGAAGTAACGGTAGACGATCGGCAGGTGTAAAAACTAAATCCAATGCCGCTCAGTTGCGAAGGAGCATTCCCCAAGTGCTCATTCGACGGGCACTACAATCTCATTCGCACGAACCATGTTGAGCCGACTGCGAGCAGCCGACTCGATGGCACGCGGATCATTGCGCAGTTGGTCAACTTCTACTCGCAGTGTCTGATTGCCACTGCGCAATTCTTCAACACTCGCTTGAATGCTGACATATTGATGAGAAGCCGTATTCATCTCGGCGCGTGTCCGCATTGTGACAGTCACGCAGACGGCAAACGTCGCGAGAATGATCATTCCAAAGATCACCCATGAAGGTATGATTCCGCCACGGCGGCGAACTTCGGCGTCACTTCCGATAATCTCCAACGAAATCTCTCGCACAGGGGCGAAAGGAGAGGCTACGCGAGGGACTACACGCTGTGACCGAATTCGTTCATCAACCCAATAAGTATTTGCGACCCTGCTCAAGAAGCACCTCCAAGTCCTTTGACGATTCAGATTCTGCGTAAATGCGGACGAGTGGCTCTGTGCCAGAGGGACGCATCAGTAACCATGAACCATCCACAAAAATAAACTTCACTCCATCAAGACGATTCGTTCGTTCAATGCGGCGACCGCCAAAATCGTGCGGCTCCTGCTTCAACTTATCGCCAAGGGATGCCATTAACTCAGGCGTCAGCCGGACGCCCAGTCTTCCGGACTCCAGCTTGCCCACACGGGCGTAAAGGGCGTCCAACTGTTCCGTCAGACTTGCGCTGCGCGCCGCAACCGCCTCCGCTGCCAGCAGACACGCAAGGATGCCATCTTTCTCCGGATAGTGACCTTTGATCGACAGTCCCGCCGACTCTTCACCACCAAGGATAATTTTGTCATCATTAATCAATTCTCCGATGTATTTGAAACCGACGGGAGTTTCGTAGACCGGCAGGCCACGAGCTTCAGCCACTCGGTCAACGAGATGCGTTGTGGCAACTGAGCGTGCGACGCCGCCAGGCCAATTTCTGGATTCTGCCAAGTAATCGAAGAGGAGCGCGATAAGTTGATTGGGTGTAACAAATGAACCGTTCGAATCTATTACCCCAAACCGGTCACCGTCGCCATCAGTTGCTAGCCCCAGCACACAGTTCTTCGACAAAACAACCTCACGCAATTCTTCGAGGTGACTTGCCTCTGGTTCCGGAGAGCGTCCGCCAAACAGCACGTCGCGCCAATCATGGATCGTCTCCACTTCCACTCCATGCATGCGCAGGGCCTGATCGAGATATCCGCGACCTGTTCCCCATAGCGGATCATAGGCATATCGTCCGCCGGCCCGTTCGAGCGCGTCAAAGCTAATCTTGTTTTCCAGATCGGCCAGGTAGGCAGGACGGGGCGCGAAGGTTTCATAAACAGTCGTCTGTGGCACGCGCGCATTCTTGGAGGAGGCTATGGCCAGAGTTTCTGCGATGAGTCCTTCCACGTGTCGCGTGATCTCCGGCAAAGCGGGTGCGCCGTCAGCGGTAGAGAGCTTCATCCCATTGTACTCAGGCGGATTATGCGAAGCGGTAAAGTTGATCCCACAAATAGCACCTTGGGTTCGTATCGCATGGGAGAGTGTAGGGGTCGGTGTGGGTTCGCTGCAGAGAAGAGCGCGGAACCCATTCGCTGCAATGACATCTGCGCATTCGGCAGCAAACTTCTCACCCAGAAATCGCGTGTCATGTCCGACTATCATCAGCTTGTTAGCGTTCGAACTAAAGTGGGTGCAGATGGCCTCGGTAACCGCACGGACGCCTGCGAACGTGAACTCGTCCGCGATAACAGCGCGCCAGCCAGACGTTCCAAAGCGAATTGACATACCGTTCTTTAAGAAGCTGCTTAATTAATTGTCCGCGCCGACCACAAGATAGTCGATATCTGGTGCCGGATTACCCCAAGGGAGTGTGCTTCTTTAGCCTCCAATCCGTTGCTGGTCAACACTTTAGGGGGAGGGTGGGCGGAATGTAGCATCCGTGCTTAAGGCTGTAAAGATATTTGTTTGCAATGCTTTCGCAAGCTAAGTTCAACGTTTAGTTGAACTAAGCGCGCTTAATGGACCGAAACGGCGAACGCAAGGCGAACGAAAATCTCGAATTAGCACACCACTGTTGATCGCGTTTTAAAATCTGTTGACACCAGTGTGTTTCGACGTTTAGACTCAGACTTCTCCGTGGCTGGGGTTGCCTCATTCGATTCGGCCTGCCGCTAGAGAAAAATTGGAGGTTCCACAGGTGGTTGCCCCCGTTTGGAAATAACGTTCGGCCGCCTCTTCGCCGGACGCGCCAGTATCCACTCAAATGATCGACCACAGAGGAAGGGCGTATATGCCTGGCTCGCCAGATTCATGCTCAGAAACTGCGGAATTAAGTCGGGGTCATGAAGCACCCCAGCCGGGCTGCCCGGCTGGGGACCCCGCTGAGACCCTGCCTCTCAGTGCGATTGTCCGCGCTGTCTGCCAGGCGGCAAGTGCAGGTCCGGATCTACTCTATGAGGTCATGCTCAAACTGAGCTTGATGGTGGAAGCGACCGCACCTACATATGGCCTGTCGATCTGGACACTACAGGTCGGTCAGAAACCGCGGTTGAAGTGGGCCGAGGGCCTCGAAGAAGATGAGATTGCAGCGGGTGAAATCGTAGTCGTGGAAAGTGTCAATGCAACCGGCGTGTTACGCGAGATTGTGGCTGGAGACTGTGCCATCTGT
>JBGPNE010000269.1:0-4856 GCA_041487335.1 Pyrinomonadaceae bacterium | reverse complement strand
GATCCCCAATCAGCAGGGCGCACCGGGCCTCTTCGGGAGCGCGGTTGGCGAAATCTATTTCGATAATCTGAAGGTGTACCCGAACAAGTGAGCAGTGAGCAGTAAGCAGTGAGCAGTGAGCAGTAAGCAGTAGGCGGTGGGAAGAGAATAGAAAGAGTAGTAGAGCAGAAACAGAAAACAGAGGGCACAGATCGGATGACGATGATCATGATAAAAAGTAGGCGAAAACTCGCAAGCACAAGATCAATTACGGCAATATTCGCAGTGGTAGCGGGAACTTTACTGCTCACTGCTTACTGCTCACTTCCCACTGTCGTGGCTTCCGATCCGGGCACCGGCGATTGGCCCATGTGGGGCGGTACGCCCGATCGCAACATGGTTGCAAACATGAAAGGGCTGCCAATCAGTTGGGACGTTAAGACGAAGAAGAACGTCAAATGGGTGGCGACCCTCGGGTCTCAGAGTTACGGAAATCCCGTCGTGGCAGGCGGGCAAGTCTACGTCGGCACAAACAACGAGGCTGTGCGCGATCCGAAGGTCACAGGCGACAAGGGCATCCTGATGGCCTTCCGCGAGTCGGACGGCGAATTCTTGTGGCAAGCCGTCTCCGACAAACTCGCCGCGGGGCGCGTCAACGACTGGCCATATCAGGGCGTCTGCTCTTCGCCGCTTGTCGAAGGCGACCGTCTCTACTACGTGACCAACCGCGCCGAGTTGGTCGCGCTCGACACGCATGGCTTCCGCGACGGGAAGAATGACGGCCCCTACGTTGATGAGAAACTCAAGGGCGAAAAGGACGCCGACATCGTCTGGAAGTTCGACATGATGGAGGAGGTCGGGTCACAGCCGCACAACATGGCGAACTCCTCGCCTGTCTCCTTTGGCGACCTTATCTATGTGAGCACCTCGAACGGGCAGGACGAGAGCCACGTCAATATTCCCTCGCCGAAAGCGCCCGCCATCATTGCCGTTAACAAGAAAACCGGCAAACTGGTGTGGGAAGACAACTCGGTCTTCGACAGGATCCTGCACGGCCAGTGGTCTTCGCCTACGGTGGCAAAGATTGGCGGCGTTGACATGGTGATTCACGCGCAGGGTGACGGCTGGATTCGCGGCTATGAAGCTCTGACCGGCAAAAAGCTCTGGGAGTTTGACTCGAACCCTAAGGATTCCGTCTGGCCCAAGACGCGCAACGAACTGATCTCTACGCCAGTAGTCTATGAAGACAAGGTCTACATCGCCAACGGCCAGGATCCGGAACACGGCGAGGGCGTCGGCCATATGTACTGCATCGACGCCACCAAGCGCGGCGACATCACCGAGACCGGAATGGTCTGGCACTATGACAAGATTCGCCGCTCCATCTCAACACCGGCCATCAAAGACGGCATCGTTTATCAGGCAGACTTCAGCGGGTTCCTGCACGCGCTGGACGCAAAGACCGGTCAGGTTTATTGGACCCATGATCTTTTCGCCGCCGTCTGGGGATCGCCATTGCTCGTGGACGGCAAATTGTATCTCGGCGATGAGGACGGCGATGTGGTGATCATGCAGGAGGGCAAGACGAAAAAAGTTATTGCTGAGATCAACATGGGTAGCTCCGTCTATTCGACTCCTGTCCCCGCGAACGGCGTGCTATACATTTCAAATCGCAACCAGCTTTATGCGCTCGCCGAGAAGAAGTAAGGGGCCATTGGCCGGGTTTGAATTAGGAAGTACACACTGACCTGAAGATTTGCATAACCAAGCGGGGGCAAGCCCCGGGGTCCCCAGCGGGGCAGCCCCGCTGGGGTGGCAACGCCCTTCCCGACCTCGAGACTCTGGAAGTTGAGGTATTCCTTTACCGCATTGAAGGCCTCTCAAAATACGGGGTCCCCACGCGGGCAGCCCGCGTGGGGTGCTGGAACCAAGTATGTTGCTAATTAGATCAGCTCGAGGTTGGGAAGGGTGGCTTGCTCACGCTGGTCTGAAAGCGTGATTCTTTCCATGGAAGCTTTCGAATTTCAACTTCAGACCCGCGTGGTTTTTGGCAAAGGATCTATTGAACGGCTGGGCGAGGTGGCGCGGGAGCTTGGTTTTAAGCGCACACTTCTGGTGGCCGATCCCGGCCTTGTCTCCTCCGGTCATGTCGACGAAGCCCTGACGCCACTACGCCTGGCGGGTATTGAAGTTACTGCATTCCACGATTTCGAAGTCAATCCTGACACACGGATGGTTGAAGAGGGACGTGCCTTCGCCGCACCACTCAAGATCGATTCCATCATTGGTCTTGGCGGGGGCAGTTCGCTTGACTGCGCGAAGGGGATCAATCTTCTCCTGACTAACGGCGGACGAATGCAGGATTACCTGGGATACGGCAAAGCAACTCGGCCGCTACTGCCGATGATTGGCATTCCCACCACCGCCGGGACTGGAAGCGAAGCACAAACTTACGCGCTAATCTCCGACGCGCAGTCTCATATCAAGATGGCCTGCGGCGACCCCCGGGCAGCATTTCGCCTGGCTCTGCTCGATCCCGAGCTGACGGTTTCGCAGCCGTTCGGCATTACCGCGACATCCGGCATTGACGCGATCGCGCACGCAGTCGAGACCTTTGTGACTACAAAACGCAATGCGCTTTCGGAAGTTTTCTCTCGTGAGGCGTGGCGGCTGTTGGAACGCAACTATGAATGCGTGTTGGCTCAGCCTGCCGATTTCGAAGCGCGGGGCGCAATGCAGCTGGGAGCCTATTTCGCTGGTATGGCAATTGAGAATTCCATGCTCGGGGCCACTCACGCTTGTGCCAATCCGCTCACTGCGCATTATGGCACGGCGCACGGCGCGGTGATCGCAATGCTGCTGCCTTCAGTCGTGCGCTGGAATGGACTGGTTGCGGCTGAGCGCTATGCCGAGCTGCTGAACATTTCTAGCGCGGGATCCGGCGGAGTGGATCCCACGGAAAGACTGGCTCAGAGATTGGAACAGCTCACAATGGCGGGGGGATTGCACGGCAGTTTGCGTGCGGCTGGAGTGCCCCAGTCTGATCTCTCGATGCTGGCCGGAGAAGCGGCCCAGCAGTGGACCGGCCGTTTTAATCCGCGGCCGTTTGATCTGGCGGGCGCCCTGGAGGTTTATCGGTGCGCGTTCTGAACAGAAAGAAGAAGGCAGGAAGCAGGAAGCAGGAGGCAGGAGGCAGATGATGCACACGATGCAAAACTATCTCCGGATTCTGAGGTCTGTTGTCGCAAGCCGCACGCGGGTAAAGCTGTTGCCTTCTACTTCCTGCCGTCTGCCTCCTGCCGTCTGCCTCCTGCTTTCTGCCTTCTGCTTTTTGCCTTGCGCGCACGCGCAGGACACTCCCGCGGACAATTGGTCGCAGTTTCGCGGCAACCCGCGGCTGACGGGTGTGTCGCAATCCAATGTGCCCGGTGAACTGAAGCTCCTATGGACCTACGAAGCGGGCGAGTCGATTGAATCCTCGGCAGCGATTGTGGGCGGAACGGTTTTCGTTGGCTCACAGAAAGGCCAACTCCTCGCTCTCAATCTCGAAAATGGCGCGGTCTACTGGAAATACGAAACGGGAGCCCCCATCGGAGAATCCTCGCCAGCTTACAGTGGCGGGATGGTCTACATCGGCGACCTCGCCGGCGTGCTGCACGCGGTCAATGCGGCTGATGGAAAGAGACTCTGGACCTTCAAAGCGGGTAGCGAAATCAAGTCCTCACCCGTAGTTGTCGGTGACCGAGTCTTAATCGGCTCCTATGATCAGCATCTCTATTGCCTTTCCACGCGCAACGGCTCCGTGCTTTGGAAAATAAAAACCAACGGCCCCGTGCATTCCACTCCCAGCATCTCTGACGGTCTCGCCTTTATTGCCGGCTGCGACCAACTCTTCCGCGCAATACGCATTTCCGACGGCCTGGAAATGTTCAACATCTCCTCAGAGGCCTACACGGGAGCTTCGCCCGCACTCAGGGGGACTGCTGCCTACTACGGGACCTTTAACAATGAAGTATTGATGGTGAACCTGAAAGACCATCGCATCGGCTGGCGTTATCAGCACCCGCAGCGCAAGTTTCCATTTTATTCATCCGCTGCGGTGGTCCAGGACCGCATCGTCGTAGGTGGGCGCGACAAGATGGTCCATGGTCTGAACGGAGCCGGGAAAGGCGTTTGGACTTTTGCGACGCGCGCCCGCGTGGAATCGTCCCCGGCCATCGCCGGCGGTCGGGTCTTCGTCGGCTCAAACGATGGACGATTTTATGTACTCAGTCTGAACACCGGCGCAAAGCTCTGGGAGTTTGATGCCGGCGCTCCGCTCTCCGCTTCCCCTGCTATCGGCCGAGGCCGCATCGTCATCGGTGCGCGGGATGGTCGCTTGTATTGCTTTGGTTGATAATATTCCTGGCAGGGACGGCTTTGAGTTTTAAGCCCACTAGAAAAGATAACGAGAGCTACTGCGAACGCGGAGTTATGCCGCCCGATGACTTTGATATCGCCACAACTCACTCGTCTTAGGGCTAACCTTTGCGGCGGATGGGCACGTCGTTGGGAGCGCAAACCTTTGGGAAGGTACTGTGTCCTGCCAAGAACAGTTTGTCATCCTTATTCTTGTCCGGCTCGCAACAGAACTCCTCTGGGCGAAATCGCTCCCGAGCAAGGACAACTCAATTGGTCTCACGCTAGACCTTTTTCCAACATCTCAAACCGACCCAAGTTTTCAGCTTCACTTTTCGGCGGGCATTGGCGCTTTCCTACAGAATGTGACAGCCAAGTTGGCTGACCGCGAGTATCGGCCATCGATCTTGGCGCCAGTCGAATTCGAAACCGGTTTCGTTGTGCCATTCACGAGGTTCTGGCCGCCACTTGGTTTCTCG